>JAUIKU010000176.1 GCA_030430675.1 Bacteroidia bacterium
TGAGACAAGCAGACTACCGACAGCCCGGAACAGATAACAGATAACCATCTGCACTTTTCTGATAGGTCGCTCCCAACATTAAAGTCAGCTCTTCCAGTACTTCCTCCAGCGAACGGTTTTCGAATTCCGTACTGACACCACAACCTGAGCCTTCATTATCCAGGGTGATCTTCTGCTGATAGTGCCGTTCCAACGTGGCGATAGCTTTCACCAGTGGGGTATTGTCAAACACCAACCTGCCGGTTTTCCATGACAGTACATTGGGGTCTGCATTCTTTGATTTGATCAGCCTGTGGGAAAGCAGATGGTAGGTTCCCTTATCCTGCGGCTGCAACAGTAAAGTATCCGTGTCCGATTGGGTCCCGTAAAAAGCCACCTTACCAGTGACCACTACCACTTCCGTCTGCTCCTCGCTATTACGGACATTAAAGGAAGTACCCAATACCTTTACTTCACTGTCGCCGGTCTTTATGATAAATGGCCTGTCAGGGTCTTTTTCAACTTCAAAGAACCCTTCGCCCGTCAATTCGATGAAACGTTCATTATCGTCAAACTGCTGGGGGTAGTTCAGGCTACTGAACTGGTTAAGCCAGACCCGGGTGCCATCAGGTAAAAGAATATCTGATTTACTCTGTGACTGAGTCACCACATGTTGATAGTCCGGCTGCCACAGGCGCCACCCCAGGTATGACAGGCTCACCAGCAGCAACAGGGCTGCGGCTGCTTTGCCCACCCATGACCACCAGGAAACTACCGACCTTCGAGACACCTCGGTTGATTGTGCCAGTCTGGTAAAACGCTGCCACGATTGTTCGGCATCCACAGGCTCCTCAACTCTCAGGTCACCGGTGCGTTGCCAAATCCTGGTCAGTTCCTCGAATGTTCGTCGGTTATCTGCACTGCTGTTGACCCAGCGTTCTACTTCTTCCCGTTCCGTATGGCTGGCGGTCCCATTCAGATAGGCGGCAATCGTATAATATTGGATATTCATCGATTAAATTTTTCGGTACTTTGCTTATATGACAATAGTAGCCCGTCATACACCCACGGATTTTTAAAAAAAATTAATTCCGGAGCATAAAAGTACCATCTGGGACAGATAAGACAGGTAGGGTTTCATTTGCTCCCGCAACCTGCTGAAGGCCTTATTCAGTTGATTTTCCACCGTTTTCTTGCTGACTTCCAGGTAATCTGCAATTTCCTGGTTGCTCATCCCCTCATAACGGCTTAGACAGAACACCAATTGGCAGCGTTCCGGCAAAGATTCAACGATTTGTCTGATCTGGTTATTTATTGCCTGTTGATCATCGTCTGGTTCGTCCTGGGCAGATAATTCAGCATGGTAATCAGCTGCCAAATCCAGGGAGGCAGTCTTTTGCTGCTGCTTCAGGTAATTGAGCGCGGTGTTGATCACCGAGCGGGTGAGATAATGAGACCATTCCCCGGATATTTTTAGATCGCTCCTTTTTTCCCAAATTTTTAGAAAAACCTGGTGCACCACATCCTCCGCCACCTCGGAAGTGCCCACCACGTTGTAGGCAGTCCGGTGTAGTTGGGCGTAATGATCCTGGTACAATTTTCTAAAACCGATTTCGGAACTGAAGTCCACCGCCAGCTGCTGTTTTTTTGTTATGGCTGCAAAATATTAAATCCCTGCTGTTGAACCGTGAATAATTTACACCAATGGTAGCACAATGGCTATTTTCACTACCCATTGGAACACTTTTTTCGAATTTCTTATGCATGTGAGAAACTCTTCTAAAAATGCAAAAAAATAGTGCTTAATTCGGTATATTTGAATACTCAGCAGCACACAATACAATTGTTAATGCTATGGACAATCTAATGGAAATAGGTAAAATAGTCTGGGCTTATCGCATCGGGTCCGAAGGAGAGATTGTAAAGAAAGTAGAGGCAGAAGAGAATGTTAAGTACCACGTTCACGTACCTTCCGAAGACGAAACCTACTGTTTTGCAGCGGATGATCTATTTTTGTTTCCCCCTGTGGGGCAGGAGAACATTCGCAGGGAATGGGCAGCCAGGGCCTCATAGAGCAGCAACAGCATACAGGGAAGAGCATACAGTAGTACAGCAACAGCATACAGGGAAGAGCATACAGGTGTATGCTATAAACTCTTGCTCCTGCTCTCCTTTTGGATCTCAGGCTGATTTCTAACCTTCAAATCAAATATATCATTCCGGGAATAGTGCCCTGCCACATCGAAATCCAGTCGGGCTTTTGCGATCTCTGACAGGTCAAGTTCTGCCATTAAAGCACCTGCCGCTCCGTAAAGAGGGCCGGCCAGTACCTTTCCCATGGGTGACACGATAACACTGCCACCGGGACAAAACGCTTCCTCTTCCTGTTCCGCCAGTTGCCGGTACTTCTCCGGGTACATGGATTTGGTGATGTACTGATTGCATCCCAGAACAAAACACCGGCCTTCCAGGGCAATGTGGATCATGGTGTGGTTCCAGCGCTCCCGGGCATCCGCGGTGGGGGCCAAATATATTTCCACTCCTTGCCGGTACATTGCCATACGGGCCAGCGGCATATAGTTTTCCCAGCAAATCAATCCCCCCAACTTTCCTATGCGGGTATCAAAAGTACAGAGGTCTTCACCTCCGGCCTCTCCCCAGATCACCCGTTCAAACGCGGTAGGCTTGATCTTGCGATGCACTCCCAGCAGCCCCTCCGTAGGTGAAATATACAGCATGGAGCAGTAGAGGCTGCTGTTTAGTTTTTCAGTGACTCCAATCACCAGGTAAACCTGTTGCTGCCGGCTTAGATCTTCCAGACGGCCTAAATCTTCGCTTTGCAGGTCCACACTTTGCGCGAGGTACTCGGCGTACAACTCCCTCCCCTGCTCACTCCTGCCACCCATACGGGTACCAAATGAGAAGCCACGGGGGTAACCGGGAATAAATGATTCCGGAAATACTACCAGTTCAGCACCCTGCTTGGCATAACGGGAAGTCAGCTCGTCAACCTTGGCAAGGGTTTGCGCTTTGTCGAAAAAAACCGGACTGTCCTGTATGACACAAACTTTGACCTTCATCTATCTTCGGAAAATCTCAAATTACAAAAAAATTGCCAGGGACCAGTATGCAGAGACCAGTTGGCAGTTGGCAGCATGCAATTGGCAGTCATCAAACGACCTCATAACTCAGCATCTGCTTCAGCAGTTGCAGAGAACACCCTCCTACCATTATGGTGAATTCTCCCGGTTCGCAAATCAGATTGCCCTGGTTGTCGTAGAAGCACAACGTTTCTTCACTAATTTCAAAAGTAATGGTCTGCTCCTGCCCCGCCACCAAAAATACTTTCTGAAAGTCCTTGAGCTCCTTCACCGGGCGGGTCACACTGGCCACATGGTCTCGGATATAAAGCTGTACTACTTCCTCTCCATCAAATGGGCCGCTATTTTTTAACTTGACAGTTGCTTTTATGCTTTCACCAGAACGTATCCGGTCCGCAGACAGCTGAAAGTCAGCATACTCGAACTTCGAGTAACTCAGTCCATAACCGAAGGGGAACAAAGGACTGTTTTCACAATCGGTGTAGTGTGACCAGAATACCATGCCATCATCATGAGGATTGGTAGTAGGCCTGCCGGTATTTTTGTGATTGTAATAAACCGGGACTTGTCCCCCGTGGCGGGGAAATGAGACAGGCAGCTTACCCGAGGGGTTGTAATCTCCAAATATTACTTCGGCCATGGCATGCCCCGCTTCCGAGCCCAAATGCCATACCTGAAGCAGGGCAGGCACCGCTTCCGCCACTTCAGTAATGGCCAGGGAGCGGCCGCTCATCATTATCACCACCACCTTTTGGTTTACTGCCAGGATACGTGAAAGCAAGGCTGTTTGACTGCCCTTAAGACCTATATCGGTCTGACTCCTTCCTTCCCCAGTCTGCCAACAGTCCTCTCCCATGGCCATTACTACCAGGTCGCAGTTTTGGGCCATCTCCACCGCCTCATCAAACCCCGACTCATCTTCTTCAACCATATCCAGTTCGTACAGGAAACTCCTGTCACCCCGGGTGAGCTTATACCCTTCTGCAAACCGGATGTTTTCAGGGCCAGTCAAAGCCTTCAACCCCTCCAATAGCGAAACAGCGCTGTTCTGCTCCGCCTGGGCCCGCCAGCTGCCCAACGGTATGTCCTTATCCTGAGCCAGGCTGCCGATCACGCCTATTTTTATCTCGTTTTTCGGCAGCGGTAACAACTGGTTCTCATTCTTGAGCAATACAATTGACTTCCGGGCAGCCTCCCTTGAAACTGCCAGATTCTCCCCGGTTAAGATGCTGGACTGCTCCCGCTGCGGGTCACAGTAACGGTAAGGGTCCTTAAAGAGTCCCAGGTCATATTTTACCTGCAATATCCTGCGTACCGCATCGTCCAACAGGGTTTGATCCATCCGGCCTTCCACTACCAACTGATCCAGATGCTTTTCATATGCTTTGGACTCCATATCCATATCGCACCCCGCACTCAGCGCTTTTTTCGCAGCATCCTGCAAATCCCGAGCATATCCATGGGTGATCATTTCTGCGATAGATGCCCAATCGGATACCACAAATCCCTCCCACTGCCATGACTCCTTGAGGATCTGCCGTTGTAAAAATTCACTGCCGGTTACCGGTATGCCGTTCAGTTCATTGAACCCGTTCATAAAAGTAGCCACATCTGCCCGGGCAGCGGCCTTGAAGGGAGGTAATACAATGTTGTACAAGGTGGAATGTCCGATATCCACCGTATTGTAATCCCGTCCCGCTTCGGAAAATCCATAGGCGGCAAAGTGTTTGGCACAAGCGGCAATAGTATCGGTGCGGGATAGATCATCTCCCTGAAACCCCCGGACCCAGGCTTCGGCCATCACCGAACCCAAATAGGGATCTTCTCCCGGTCCCTCCATCATACGTCCCCAGCGAGGATCCCGGGTTATGTCGATCATGGGAGCAAACGTCCAGTTGATGCCTGAAGCGGATGCCTCCAGTGCTGCCAGCTTAGCGCATTTTCTGGCCACCTGGGGGTCCCAGCTGGCCGCCTGTGCCAATGGAATAGGAGCCATGGTTTTATAGCCGTGTATTACATCGTAGCCAAAGAGCAAAGGAATGCCCAGCCTGCTGTGCGCTACTGCCAGGTGCTGCGCTTCCCTGGTACCGGCAGCGGTCAGTACGTTGAGCATCCCTCCCACCAATCCACGCTTGATATTTTCGGATTTCCGCTGGCTGTCATCGTCTTCCGGAACCGGTCCGGTAAACTCCCAGGTGCCGTTGTACAGGTTCAGCTGGCCTACTTTCTCCTGCAGGGTCATTTTTCCCAGCAGGCTATCAATAAACTTTTGTCGATCGCTCATACCTCAAATAAAATACAATTGATATAAATTGGAATTAGAATCGATGAATTGTTTCCACCTGCATTTGTTTGAAAAAATTGCCATATTGGAACTTTTCTTTGGGTGCCTATGAGAATTTTCCTGATGCTAATGGTCTGTTACCTGGGGTTTTCTGTGGTTACCCTGTCCCAAACCCCCGCCGATCCCAAGGCTACTAAAAAAACTACCAGACTTTTTCAAAACCTTAAGATTATCTCTCAAACCGGCTTTATGGTGGGGCACCAGGATGATCAGGCCTATGGCGTGGGCTGGAAAGCCCAATCAGGCAGGTCGGACATTCTGGAAACCGCTGGTTCCTACCCGGCAGTACACGGCTGGGACATTGGCAAACGCTTGATCTACGACTTCAATATCGACACGGTAGATTTCGACAACATGGTTCGGTGGATTAAGCAAGCCTACCTGCGCGGTGGCATCAATACCATTTCCTGGCACCTGGATAATCTCACTACCGGGGGCAATAGCTGGGACAAAACCAGCAGTGTAAAGGATATTCTGCCCGGGGGCAGTAAACATATGCTGTTCCGGCAGGAACTCGATCTTCTGGCGCTGATGCTCAATCAGCTGAAGCTTGGGTTTTCAAAGATCCCGGTCATTTTCAGACCCTGGCACGAACACAATGGTGGCTGGTTCTGGTGGGGCAAGGGCAACTGCACTGAAGAAGAGTACATTGCGCTTTTCAGGTTCACCGTGGAATACCTCAGGGATCAAAAGCACATCCACCATGTTTTGTATGCATTTTCCCCTGACCGCAGTCAGTGGCGCCTGGATGCCACCGCCAAAGAAAATTATTTTTACGGCTATCCCGGAGATGACTATGTCGATATTATTGGCATAGATAATTACGGTGACGTGGGACGAAAGGGAGGTCCGGATTCTCCCGAAATACAGCGTCAGCGATTTATTACCAGCCTGAAGCTGCTTACGGAAATTGCCCGGGAAAAAGACAAGGTAGCCGCGCTGACGGAAACCGGCCTGGAAGGAGTAGCCCAGCCCCGGTGGTTTACCGAAGTGATACTAAATCCCATTTTGGAAAATGATGAGGAGATTGATATTGCCTGGGTGCTGCTCTGGCGCAATGCCAATACTACCCATCACTACGCCCCCTATTCCGGGCATTCCAGCGTGCCGGATTTTCAGCTGTTTGAACAAGACCCGGCAACTCTTTTTGAAAAAGATCTGAGGAATCCCTATAAACGTAACAAAGCCTTAAAATAAACTAACCCACTCATGAGCCTGCAGACCATCGACATTGCCATTATCCTGCTTTACCTGGTCACTACCGTGATAATCGGCCTGATCCTGAAAAAAAGGGCCCAGAAATCCAAGGAATCGTACCTGCTGGGAGGCAACCAGTTGCCCTGGTATATGCTTGGTCTGTCCAATGCTTCCGGTATGTTCGATATTTCCGGAACGGTGTGGCTGGTAACCATCCTGTTTGTATATGGTCTGAAAAGTATCTGGCTGCCCTGGCTATGGCCGGTTTTCAACCAGATCTTCCTTATGGTTTTCCTCTCCATGTGGCTGCGACGGTCCAATGTGACCACAGGGGCGGAATGGATCAGGACCCGATTTGGCAGCAAACAGGGATCCAGGGAATCTCATATAATCGTGGTGGTTTTCGCCCTTATCATGGGACTGGGCTACCTGGCCTATGGGTTTATCGGGCTGGGGAAGTTTGTGGAGATATTTATGCCCTGGGAATATGTTAGTCAGTATGTTCCATTCAATATTCCCCTGGAATACGTACCTCATTTTTATGGTATAATATTTACCTGTTTTGCGGTATTCTATGCTTTGCTGGGAGGTATGATGAGTATAGTGTGGGCCGACCTGGTACAGTATATTATCATGGCCATATCGGGAATTGTGATAGGGATCATTGCCATGATGGCCCTGGCCGACAACCCGCTGGCCGTTCCCGAAGGCTGGATGAACCCGTTCTTCGGATGGGAGCTGAACCTGGACTGGTCCGGAATTATCGCCGATGTAAATCAAAAGATTACCGATGACCAGTTTTCCCTGTTCACCATCATTTTCATGATGATGATCTTCAAAGGAGGTCTGGTCTCACTGGCAGGGCCCGCGCCCAATTACGACATGCAAAAGATACTGTCCACCCGTTCGGTGCGGGAAGCAGCGCTGATGAGCGGCTCGGTCTCATTTATCCTCATGCCTATCCGCTACTTTATGATCGCCGGATTCGGAGTACTGGGGCTTTTGTTCTACGATCAGCTGGATCTGATTGTTCCGGGAAAGGGCCTCGATTTTGAGCAGATCCTGCCATCGGCCATCAGCCAGTTTGTACCGGTTGGATTCCTGGGATTATTGCTGGCCGGTTTGCTGGCGGCCTTTATGTCGACATTCGCCGGCACCCTGAATGCCGCCCAGGCCTATATTGTAAATGATGTATACCTGAAATACATCAATCCCACCGCCAGCAACCTAAAGATAAAAAGCATCAACTACCTGGCGGGGTTAGCTATGGTGGTAATAAGTATTGTAATGGGCTTCTTTGCCAAAGATGTGAATGATGTACTGCAGTGGATTGTATCGGGACTATACGGAAGTTACGTGGCAGCCAATGTGTTAAAATGGTACTGGTGGCGATTTAACGGCACCGGGTTTTTCTGGGGTATGGTGGGCGGCCTGATACCGGCCCTGACCTTCAGGTACATCTTTGTGGGGGTACTGGACCTGTATACTTTCCCGCTGATGCTGCTGATCTCCGCCATCGCCTGTATCATCGGCACCTACAGCGCTCCCCCGGTAGATGAGAAGGTCCTGAAAGATTTCTACAAAACCGTGCGTCCCTGGGGTTTCTGGAAACCTATCCACGACAAGGTGGTGGCAGAAAACCCCGAATTTGTTAAAAATACCAACTTCAAAAAAGACATGTTCAACGTGGTGATTGGCATTATATGGCAGACCGCATTGGTTATACTTCCCATTTACCTGGTACTGATGGAAACAGTACCACTGATGGTAAGTATAGGCATCGTCGTGGTCACCTCTGTGATCCTGAAGAAGACCTGGTTTGACAAGCTGCCCTCAGGACAGCCAGGTGCAGCCTGAACTGACAGGAATTGTTCGTAACTCGTAATTCGCAATTTAAAAATGACAGATAAATTAAAACCTCTTTTTGAACAGCATGACACCCTGATTACCAGGAAAAACCTGCCAGTAGAGCCGGGAAACGGCATATTTACCCGCTACCAGTTCCCGGTGTTGACGGCAGCGCATGCCCCCATTCACTGGCGCTATGATCTGAACCCTGAAACCAACCCCTTCCTGATGGAACGGCAGGGCATTAATGCCACCTTCAATGCGGGAGCCATTGCCCTGAACAATAAGATCTGTCTGGCAGTCAGGGTAGAAGGTTACGACCGGAAATCTTTTTTTGCCATCGCCGAAAGCACCTCGGGCATCGATGGTTTTCAATTCCGGGACTGCCCCATCGAAATGCCGGAGACTGCCGACCCGGATGTTAATGTTTACGACATGCGGCTTACCCGCCATGAAGATGGATGGATCTACGGACTGTTCTGTACTGAACGAAGAGACCGGAGTGCACCTGACTACGACCAGTCGGCAGCGGATGCTCAGTGTGGCATTGCCCGTACCAGGGACCTGGATCATTGGGAAAGGCTTCCCGATCTAAAGACCAACGGTAGTCAGCAGCGGAACGTGGTGCTGCATCCTGAATTCATCCGGGGTAAATATGGCCTTTACACCAGGCCACAGGACGGCTTCATAGATGCCGGCAAAGGCGGCGGCATTGGCTGGGGGCTTACCGATAGCATGGAACAGGCAGAAGTGGTTGAAGAACAGATAATTGACCCAAAGATATATCACACCATCAAGGAAGTAAAAAACGGGCAGGGACCGCCGCCGCTAAAGACCTCACAAGGGTGGCTGCATTTGGCCCACGGGGTACGCAATACCGCCGCTGGTTTGCGCTATGTACTGTATTTGTTCATGACTTCACTGGATGACCCCTCCAAAGTTATTTACCGGCCTGGGGGATATTTTCTGGCTCCTGAAGGAGAAGAAAGGGTGGGTGACGTCTCAAACGTGGCATTTTCCAACGGTTGGGTACTGGGGGACCATGGCACTGTGTATATTTATTACGCTTCCTCTGATACCCGGATGCACGTGGCCACCTCCACCCTGGAGCAATTGGTTGATTATTGCCTGAACACACCGGAAGATGGGTTGAGGTCGGCCGCCAGTGTGGCTGTCCGGAAAGCACTGATTGAGAAAAACCTGCGATTTCTCAAGGAAAATAAAAGGTGAAACTCACTGCGGAAAACAGCCAGAAACTGTTAACGGATAGCATCCTGCCATTCTGGATAAATAATATGGTGGACCTGGAAAACGGTGGCTTTCACGGCCGGATCAACGGGCATAACGAACTTATCCCCAGGTCGCCCAAGGCGGTAATACTAAACACCCGCATCTTGTGGACATTTGCCGCGGTATTCCGGCAATTCGGCAGTGAGTGGTACCGATCAATGGCCACCAGGGCTTATGACTACATCAGGAAATATTTCATCGATGACCAGTACGGCGGAGTCTACTGGATGCTTCATTTTGACGGCACTCCCAGTGAGACCAAAAAACAGGTATATGCCCAGGCTTTTGCCATTTACGCGCTAAGTGAGTTCTACCAGGCTACCGGAAACCAGGATTCGCTGGAACTGGCTACCGAAATCTATGCTCTGATAGAGAAACATAGCTTTGACCGGGAGAATAACGGTTACCTGGAAGCTTTTGATCGCGAATGGCAGCTGTTAGATGATCTCAGGCTCAGTGATAAAGATGCCAATGAAGCCAAAACCATGAATACCCACCTGCATATACTGGAAGCCTACACCAACTTGTACCAGGTGTGGCCGGATGCCGGGTTGGGCAAACAACTGGAAAACCTGGTAGCGCTTTTCCAGCAGCGATTCCTAAACCAGCAGCATTCCTTTCACCTGTTTTTCGATGAGCACTGGAACCTGAAATCCCGTATTCAGTCCTATGGTCACGATATAGAAGGTGGCTGGTTGTTACTAAGAGCCGCTGAGGTGCTGGGTAACCCGCAAT
>JAUIKU010000002.1 GCA_030430675.1 Bacteroidia bacterium
CGATCTGTTAAAGCAGGGAATGGAAGCCATGGGATTTGAATTTTTGGTTAAGGAAGGTTTTAGATTACCCATGCTGAATGCCATAAAATTGCCGGAACATCTGGATGACCAGGCCATAAGGAGTAAATTATTAAATGACTACCAAATTGAGATTGGCGCAGGTCTGGGAGACTTTGCCGGGAAGGTCTGGCGAATCGGGCTTATGGGTGAAAATGCCCGGCCAGCTGCAGTAGATCGACTGTTAGCTGCCTTGAATGAGATAGTATGATCAAATGATTAGACTGGTTCAGTTACATCATAAAGAACACGGAAGGGCGGTGGCCGTGGTTGAGGAACCAGACCTGGTTTTATTGGATGGAGTGGGCTCAGTTTATCAACTTGCCCACCAGGTACTGCAAGAAAGTTCAAGCCTGGAACTCATAGCAAGAAGCCGCTTGTCAACCACATCGATTGCTTATGATCCGGTGTACTTTGGCAATAGTGAATGGAAATTGCTGCCCTGTTTTTATCAGCCCAATGATCCGCAGAAATGCATGTTGTCCGGGACCGGTTTAACACATAAAGCCAGTGCTGAAAACCGACAAAAAATGCACGATGCGGCTGACCAGGGTACCATGACGGACAGCATGAAAATGTACCGGATCGGGGTGGATGGTGGTAAACCCTCGCCGGGAACCATCGGAGCGCAACCCGAATGGTTCTATAAAGGCGACGGGACCATGCTGAAGGCACACAATGAACCACTTGAAGTCCCTGACTTTGCTGACGATGGGGGAGAGGAACCTGAGATTGCCGGAGTTTATCTGTGTGATAAATCAGGCAAGCCATACCGGGTAGGATTTGCCACTTCCAATGAATTTTCCGATCATATAATGGAGAAAAAAAACTACCTCTATTTGGCTCCATCAAAGCTCAGAAATTGCTCCATCGGTCCGGAATTGGTGGTCGGCAGTGATTTCAAAAATATTCAGGGCACCGTTCAGGTGAGTCGATCACAGAACGATATATGGGGGCAACAGATTCAATCCGGGGAGGAAAATATTGTTCACAGCTTGGAAAACCTGGAATACCACCACTTTAAGTACCCGGCACACAATCAGCCAGGTATGGTGCATATTCATTTTATGGGTGCGGATGCCTTTAGCTATGGCGCGGGTATTCAACTGCAGCACGGTGACATTATGGAAGTGCATTGGGAGGGGATGGGTCGGCCGCTAAGGAACCCGCTGATCAGGATGAATATGCAGCCATCTTTCTTTAATATTCCTCCACTTTAAAAGCCAGTGTTACTCTCATAGATGAATTACAAACAGACTACCAACCATGAAGAAGCGAACATTTTTAAAGAAAGGAGGGACGCTGGTTTTGGGAGGTTCCCTGCTAGCTTTTTGTTCCAGGTCGGGGAATAAGGAGGGGGAATCAGTGTTGACAAATAACAATACTTCATCTATACCTGCCAGCTCTCATAAAAACTGGGCGGGTAATCTGGAATATTCCGCAAAAGAGTTTTATCAGCCAGAGTCCGTGGAGGAATTACAGGAATTGATAAGAGCTGCCGACAAGATAAGGCCTCTGGGCACCAGGCATTGTTTTAATACTATTGCAGACAGTAAGCACAGTCAGGTATCAGTACGTTCATTTGACAATATGATCACCATAGATTCAAATGCCGGAACCGCTACTATTGACGCTGGTGCCAGTTATGGACAGATTTGTACTGATCTGTATAAAAGAGGATATGCATTGCATAACCTGGCTTCACTACCCCATATTTCAGTTGCAGGAGCTATGGCCACTGCTACCCATGGATCCGGTGTTAAAAACGGGAATTTGGGCAGTGCAGTTTCCGCCTTTACCTTTATCGATGCTCAGGGCGAGATCCAGCGGTTGTCAAGAAAAGATGATGGTGAAATATTTGATGGGATGGTAACTCATCTCGGCGGGCTAGGAGTAATAATCGATATCACGCTGGACCTTGAAACAGCCTTTGATGCCGTTCAGCAGGTATATCAGTTCTTACCTGTCAGCAACCTCCTAGAAAATTTTTCCAGGATCATGAGTAGCGGCTACAGCGTGAGTTTATTCACGGATTATCAGACAGAAACGGTCAATCAGGTTTGGGTGAAATCAAAAGTAGGGCAGCAGGAACCAGCAGTGGCAGATTTTTTTGGCGCCAAAGCGGCCACTAAAGATCTGCACCCTATTGTAACCTTATCTGCAGAAAACTGCACCTCACAAATGGGCGTTCCGGGTCCGTGGTACGAACGGCTTCCTCATTTTAAAATGGAGTTCACCCCCAGTAGTGGCAAAGAGTTGCAATCGGAGTTCTTTGTACCAATGGATAAGGCGGCAGCGGCCTTTGAAGTGATCAGTGCCCTTAAAGACCATCTGAAAAAAGTGTTGATGATTTCTGAGGTACGGGCCATAGCTGCTGATAAACAATGGATGAGTCCTTTTTACCAGCAGGACTCCATTGCCTTTCACTTTACCTGGGAACAGGACCGCCAGGGGGTAGCGCAGGTGCTGCCTTTAATTCAGGAAGGCCTTAAACCATTTGGGGTCAGGCCTCATTGGGGTAAAGTATTTACCATCGACCCGCAGCTTTTACAATCCCTTTATCCCAATCGAAACAACTTCCTGGAAGTTTTGGCTCGATATGACCCAAATGGAAAGTTTCGTAATGATTTCATACAAAAATATCTCTATTGACTAATGATAAATTCACCAGGGCAACATATAATTTCAAAGCTAAACCATTTAGCAGTATATCTTAGAGTACCTATTTTCTGCCGCCAGTTACATGCTTATACCATCGGTGTGCTGGTCTTGTCTGTTATCTTATTGCTCGGTTCATGTAAATCGGAGGTAACAACCCCGATTACGGCAGAAGACCGTCCGCTTAATTTCGTCGTTATCTTTTGCGATGATTTGGGTTATGGAGATTTAAGCAGTTTCGGCAACCCGGTGATACAGACACCCAATCTGGATCGCATGGTTTATGAGGGGCAAAAGTGGACACAGTTCTATGTAGCAGACCCGGTTTGTACTCCCAGTCGTTCGGCCCTGATGACCGGCCGCTACCCCATCAGAACGGGGATGACTTCCAAGAAACGAGCAGTGTTGTTCCCTGATTCCGGCAGTGGTTTGCAACCCGATGAGATCACCGTGGCCGAGGTATTGAAACAAAAAGACTATGCCACGGCACATGTTGGCAAATGGCACCTGGGGCATCTACCGGAGTATCTGCCTACCGCTCAAGGGTTTGACTACTATTATGGCATTCCGTATTCCAATGATATGAATGCCGCAGAGGGTAAAAGTAAGCTTTACCGGGACCAAATGTCAGATCCCGACTTCTATCCGGATACCCAAAACTATAATGTTCCCTTGATGGAGAATGAGGAGATACTGGAACAACCTGCTGATCAGAACACCATTACCAGGCGATATACCGAAAGGGCAGTGCAATACATACAGGATAACCAGGATAAACCATTCTTTTTATATCTGGCCCATTCTATGCCTCATATTCCGCTGTTTGCCAGTGAGGAATTCCGGGGAAGCAGTAAGCATAGTCTCTATGCCGATGTAATACAGGAGATTGACTGGAGTGTGGGGGAGGTATTACAAACCCTTCGCGATTTGGACCTGGATCAGCATACCATTGTAATGTTCAGTTCGGACAACGGGCCCTGGTTGTCTTTTGAAACCCACGGAGGGTCTGCCGGACCTTTACGGGCAGGTAAAGGGACCACATTCGAGGGAGGACAACGAGTACCCACGATTTTTTGGGGTCCCGGTAATGTCCAACCGGGTATAGTGGATGAAATGGGTTCGACTTTAGATGTAATCAATACCTTTGCCGTTATGGCAGGGGCTGATTTGCCCACCGATCGTAAACTGGACGGATATGATCTGTCTGGAGTATTGAAAGGAGAGGAGCAGACCAGCCCCAGAACGCAGTTTTATTACTGGGCCTTTTCGGAACTTCACGCAGTGCGGTCTGGTCCCTGGAAGCTACACGTTCAGCAAAGAAAGCCGGTTCATTATGGTAATATTGCAGCAATGGATGGACCTGAGCTATACCACCTGGAAGCTGATATTTCCGAAAAATATGACCGGTACGATCAGTATCCGGAAGTGGTAAACTCCCTGGAGTCACTGATGAGTGATCATCTAAAAGATGTAGAAGGATCTACTCCGGATCAATTGGTAATCAAGATAAAAACAGAATAAATACAAATGCAAAAGAGAAATTTAACTTTAACGGCTTTTCTTATACTGACAATATGCAGTGCTGCAATCGCCGAAATCAGGCTTCCCGCTATTGTTTCTTCCAATATGGTACTGCAACGCAATACTACCGTAGTGCTTTGGGGGTGGGCAGATCCTAATGAAAACCTCACCATTGAAGCCAGCTGGTTGTCAGCTGCTTTGACTACCAAGGCGGATGCTCAGGGAAACTGGAAGATCGATGCAGCAACTAACGACAGCAGAGATACCCACACTATCAGGATAAAGGGTAAAGCGTCAGAGGTTTTACTGGAAAACGTACTGCTGGGAGAGGTTTGGTTGTGCTCGGGACAATCCAATATGCAGCAGCCGCTGAAAGGATATCAGGGCCAGCCCACCTTTGGTGGTGCCATGGCGGTGGCCAAGAGCCGGAACCCGAACCTAAGACTGTTTACGGTAAACAGGGTAGGTTCTAAAGTGCCGCAGGAAGACGTGGAAAAATATACCGGCTGGCAACAGTCATCACCGGAACTTGCCCTGGAGTTTAGTGCGGTAGCCTACTTTTTTGGCAACGAGCTTCAGGAAATCCTGGACGTGCCTGTGGGTATGATACACACTTCTTGGGGTGGAAGTAGTGTACAAGCCTGGATCAGCAAAGAAGTAATGGAACAATATCAACCGGTGGATCTGGAAACCGTTGACATAAACAAAGGAACAAATCACATACCCACAGCTTTGTTCAACGCCATGATCAATCCCTTGATTCCCTATACCATCAAGGGGGCACTTTGGTACCAGGGGGAATCAAATCGAATGGAGCCCGAAAAATACCGGGAACTTTTTCCGGCAATGGTGAAGGACTGGCGGGATCGTTGGAATATCGGTGAGTTTCCTTTTTACTTTGTTCAAATAGCACCGTTTATGTATGATAATGATAATGAGGTTTTTCAGACTGCTGAAAATTCTGCTTTTATCAGGGAAGTGCAGTTGCAATGCGTTGATTTGATTCCGAACTCGGGGATAGCAATTACCATGGATATAGGAGATGATTACTGCATACATCCGCCTAAGAAAAAAGAGGTGGCTGACCGCCTGTTATATAACGCATTGAATCAGACCTACGGTTTATCGGTAATAGATGGAATGTCGCCGGTATATGATTCTCTTTACACCGAAGAGGGAGGAATAGTACTCACTTTTAAACATGCAGAATCAGGTATGTTCGCTTACGAGAACCCAAAGGGATTTGAAATAGCAGGGCAGGACAAAGTGTTCTATCCCGCAGAAGCTACCATTGTAAATCGCACCAATGTTTTGGTCAAAAGTGACAGGGTGCCAGAACCTGTGGCAGTGCGTTATGCCTGGCGAAACTGGGTGGAAGGAACACTATTTGATACCAATTTACTGCCTGCCTCGTCGTTCCGGACTGATGATTGGGATGACGCTACCCGGTTTAAAGAGTAATTAGGCCTTAACCGGAGCGTGGGCATTGATGAAATCCGGGTCAATCTCAATGCCACTACCCGGACCTGAAGGTACCCGGATCTTACCTTCACGTACTGTAAAATCAGAGCTATCGCAGCTGAAGGGAACCTGTTCATTGAACCCTTTAAATTCGTGATACGGTCCCGCATTGGGTAATGCAGAGACAAAGTGCATCATGTAAAGGTAACCCAAGCCGGAACCGGAAATGTGGGGTATACAGGTTTTACCCACTGCATGAGCCATCAGTGCTACTTTCATAGACCGGATCATGCCTCCGAAATAAAAAATATCCGGTTGCACAATATCCAGGGCATTGTTAGCTATGAGCCATCTGAACTGATGCAGGCTGGGCTCCTGTTCTCCTCCCGCAATAGGAATAACCAGAGCGTCAGCTACTGTTTTGGTCTCCTGGTACCAGTCAAACGGTACCGGTTCTTCATAAAAGTCAATGTTGTTCTCCTGCAAAATACCTCCAATCCTGATGGCTTCCTGTACGTTATAGGACCCATTGGAATCGGCATAAATGGTCATGCTATTCCCAAATGCATTGCGTACCATTGGTATCAGTTTTTCGGTTCGGCCTGTTGGGTATTCCGGGCTACTCATTCGACCCCCGATCTTGAACTTTATGGCATTGGCGCCGGTCTCCCGGGCATTCTCAATTATTCCCTCCAGGGATTCTTCTGCTGATTTGCCCCGGAAGTTGTTGGCCCGGTAGACGCCAATTTCAGGATGGTGAATTTCACCCAGGAGCCGGCCAATGGCTTTTCCGGAGATCCTGCCCAGCAAATCCAATATGGCAAATTCAATGGTAGCCAGTGGTACCCATAAGGCGAGGTTTTGCAGTTTATAGTTGCTCTTATACACATATACCTCATCCAGTAACAATTCAATATCCCGGGCGTCCTTTCCGATAAAAAATGGCTGTAGTCGATTGACAAAGATGGGGTACAAAGAGACCATCTGCATGTTGTTACTAACACAGTATCCCAATGCGCCTTCGGTGGTACGAACCTGGCAGATATAATTTTGATCCTTGACCAGTAATTCAAGTGATTCAATAATCACTGGTTCTTTAAACTGGCGCTTATCAATTACCGTGTCGTGTAACACCTGGTCCAGGGTGTGATAAGGCAAAGCAGAGGCCTTTGCGCTAACATGGCTATTACAACTACCGACGGCCAATCCGGTAGCCCCGGCCACAGCAGAAGCCAAAAACTTTCTTCTCTTTATATCCTGTTTGGCCATGAAAGCAAAATACTGAATTCTGTTTAGAATTCAGTATCCAGCAGGTGTCCGCTCAGTTGTAATAATGCCAATTCTGCATTTTTTGCGGCATATTTTGCTTCGTTATATATCAGGGAGGCATTTAAAAGATTTACCTGTGCCTGACGGAACTCTATGGATGTTACCTGACCAAACTTGTTTTGCTCCACCGTACGCTCGAAGTTATGATGACTGGTTTCCAGGTTCTTTCTCTGGGCATCCAGAATAAATAAGGCCGTCTGGTAGGTGGTCCAGGCATTGTTTAGATCGCGGTCCAACTGCTGCTGAGCACGCTCCTTGTTGATCCGCTGGCTTTCCAATGCTACCTTGGCATTCTGTACCCTGGTGCTGGTGGCACCTCCGTCATAGATGTTCCAGTTGAGACTTAGGCCCACCAATGGACCGGTGGTACGAAGATCAGCAAACCCGGAGTCCTCTTCATAGTCGTTCTTGTTCCAGTTATAGCTGGCATTCGCGCCCAGCCTGGGAACCCACCCCGACTTGCTGATACCAACATCGAATTCGCTGGATTGGATCTGCCGGTCAATCTGCAAAATGGATATGTTCTTGTTCATGACTTCCTCCCGCAATGCTTCGATATCAACATCCCTGACATAATATACGGTAGTATCCACGGAAAATTCCGTATTTACTTCTCTTCCCATCAGCAGGTTGAGATCTCTTTTGGCGTTGCCCAGTTGTTGTACCACAGTGAGATAATTTACACTATCGGTGTTGACATCCACTTCTGCATTTAACACATCCAACTTAGTTGATTGGCCATAGTCAAAGCTGTATTGCGCCCGCTGCAGCCTTGTTTTTGAAATATCAAGGGTTTGTCGTTGGATTAGCTCGTTTTCAGTTAAGCGCGCTACTTCATGGTAGGCCACAAATAGCTGTAGTAAGGCTGCTTCAGTGATTTGACGTGCCTGAAGTTCACTCAGGATGGCACCCTGTTTGGCCCGTTCAAAAGTGTATTTTCTGCCCATGCCATCGAATATGGTATAGTCCAGATTTACCGATGAGTTATAGTTAATAACACTGCCGCTGTTGTTAAAAACAAAGCCCTCATCATCAAATCGCTTGACATTATTATCGCGGTAGCTGGTACCTGCCTGAACAGATAATGTAGGAAGGTAGGAGTTGTTCTTGATGCTGGCGTTGTTATTGGCAATTTCCACATCGTTGTTAGCTACTTTGATATCATAGTTAAACTCCAGGGCCAACTTTACCGCCTCGGATTTGGTCAACAACTCCTGTGCGTAACCAGTCTGGGTATACAGTATTATGATTAGAAAATATTTAAGCGATTTCATATGCTTTTTCTTCTTCTTCTTCAACTTTTTGTTCTATTATGGCCCTTTCCACCTCTTCTTCGGAAGGCTTCTTGCCGGTTTTCAACCACTTTCCGTAAACCTTGAATTTGTTGCCAATAGATAACAAAAGGGGCAGCATCAATAAAGTCAACAGTGTGGCTACCACGATGCCATATGAGATTGAGATGGCCATTGGTATTAAAAATTGCGCTTGTCTGCTTTTCTCCAGGATTAGTGGGGATAAACCCGCTACAGTGGTTAGTGAGGTAAGAAAGATGGCCCGAAATCGAGACTTACCGGCTGCAATTAATGCATCGTCAAAATTGTAGCCTTCTTTAAGAAAGGTGTTGAACTTTCCGATCAGCACCAGTCCGTCGTTGACCACAATTCCTATTAAGGCAATGATGCCCAGAAACGAGAGAATATTAATGGGCAGATCGTGAATATAGTGTCCCCAGGCAACACCGATCAGACTGAATGGGATCATGATAAGTAAAAGCAGGGGCTGACTAAAACTGCGGAAGGTAAAGGCGATCAGCACGTAGATCATGAATAACGCGATAGGTAAAACCTTTTGGGCTGAGTCAGTTACCTTGGTAGCTTCCCGATTTTGTCCCTCAAAGGAGGCGGTTACCGAAGGGAATTGCCCCTGGATTACCGGCAGTAATTCTTCTTTAAGTTCCGCCATAATTTCAGTGGCGCTGTTTTTGGGGTCCTTGAGATCGGCCTCCACATTGATTTCACGTTTGCCATCCAAATGATTGATTGAAATTTCACCTCTCTCTATTTTATAGTTGGCGATTTCTCGCAAAGGTACCCGCTGCCCGGTTGGTGACACTATTCGCATCTGATCCAGATTCTGGATACTGGATCTTTCTGACCGGTCATATCTTACCCATACCCTGATTTCATCACGCCCCCGTTGGAAACGTTGCACCTGATTTCCAAAGAAGCCGCTGCGTACCTGGTTGATTACGTCGTTGAGGTTGAACCCCAGGGCATATGCATTGTCCTTAAGGGTTAACTCAATCTCCTTTATTCCCTCAGGGTCATTGTCCGAAATATCCTTCAATAGCGGGTTGTTCCGATAGGAGGCCAATAAAAGTTCCTTGGCCCCTTTCAGTTCTTCTATGTTACTGCCCATTATAGACACCGAAATGGGTTTACCACCGAAGTTTGAACCTGCCCCATATTCAACACTCTCTATTCCGTATAGTTCTCCCACTTCGTCGTCCAACGCACTGGCGATGGCAAATGAAGGAAAATCACGGGATTCTCCGGGCAGTAAGTTGATAGACAGGCTGGCATTGGCGGTCCCGGGGCCTATTTTGCGGATTACATTTTCCACCACCTGTAGGTTGCCGGTCTGTCTTTTGGTAAACGCTTCATTGACCCTCCAGGTGGCATCTTCAATTTTGGTAATAATGGAGTCTGTAATATGCTCACTGGTACCCTGCGGCATTTTCAAAGTAACCTGGATTCGGTCACTGGCGACATTTGGGAAAAAGCTCATGCGAATAAGACCGCCACCCATGGCTCCGAAGGTGATTATAAGGAACATGACCGGGATAGCAATCCCCAGGAACTTGTTTTTCAGGAAGAAAGTAATGCAGGGGGTGTAGGTTGTATCTCTCATCCACCTGATGAACCGGTCTGCGTATCGATTGATCATATAGGTCTTTTGCTCACTGCGCAAGGCTTTGGAATGAGCGATATGTGCTGGTAATATGATTAATGCCTCAACCAGTGAAACCGACAGCGTAAGAATGACTATGGTGGAGACTTCGCTAAAGAACTCCCCTATACGACCGTCCAGAAAATAGAAAGTACTGAAAGCGATCAAGGTGGTGAATATAGCGGAAGTGATTGCCGGTATTACTTCCCTGGTACCATCGAGAGCTGCAGTTATGGCATCCTTGCCCTCCTTATAGTGCGCGTAAATATTTTCAGCGATTACGATACCGTCATCCACCAGGATACCAATTACGATAATCATTCCGAATAGTGAGAGCACATTGATCGTTACCCCCAGACTGCTGGCGAATATGAACATGCCAAAAAATGAAATAGGCAATCCGAATGCTACCCAAAATGCCAGTCTGGGCTTTAAAAATATTGCCAGGAACAACAGTACCAGAAAAATACCCTGCATTCCGTTTTTCAACAGTAGTTCGGTGCGTTGAACAACCACCAACGACCGGTCGCTGGTAACATTTAATTTCACATTGTTGTGCTGGTTGTTGAAGTCCTCCATATAATCCTTCGTTTTGTTAGCGGCGGCGATCATATCTTCGCTATTGGTAGTACTAACAGCAATATCGATCGAGGGGGTGCCATTGAAGTACAGGCGATCCGGATTCTCCGACCATTTGTCACGAACCTCGGCTATATCGGATAACAATACTTTGTTTCCAGCCTGGGTGGCTTTTACTACAATGTGATCGAGTTCATTGCCGTAATAAGACCGGTTGTTAACCCTGATCAAATATTCTTCGGTCTCTGTTTTGATGGACCCACCGGTAGCCAGAATATTGGCCTTGGCTACAGCAGTGGCTATTTCGGAAAAGGTCACATCGTAGGCTCTCATCCGGTCTTCGTTTACCGCTATCTCTATTTCTTCTGCGGGAAACCCGGAGGTTTCCACCTGTGAGATCCCTTCCAAACTTCGGAGGTCAGTTTCAACCCTTCTGGCCAGATTTTTTAGAGTTCTAAGGGGGACATTATCCCCGCTCAGTGCCACGGCGATGGCTTCTGTGCGGAAGATACCCTTGGCGATTACCGGTGGCTCCATACCTACCGGGTAGGAGGGGACCCGGTCAACGGCGTTTTTGATATCGGCCAGTACTACGTCGATATCGTATCCTTTGAGCACTTCGATGGTAATAGATGCCGAATTTTCAGATGATACCGATGTGAATCTGTCGATTCCCACTAACCCTCTCAGGTTGTCTTCAATTTTCATTACCACTCCCTCTTCCATTTCCAGGGGGGAGGCCCCGGGATAGTTCACATTTATATTGATAATACGGGACTCATTCAGCGGAAAGAATGACGATTTTAGGCTAAATATTCCCACCGTTCCCAGCACGATGATGGCCAGAATAGTTACGTTGACGGTTACCGGGTACTTAACGAAATGGGCAATTACTTTTTGCATGATACGATCATTTAATAATCTGAACCTCCATCCCGTGATAGCCGCCAGCCACTGGACGGGTTACCAGCTGGTCACCATCATCCAGTCCTCGAACGATAACCGTAGATTCACTGAAATAGACCGGTTCCACTGGCTTTGACATAAGTGCTCCATCCTTTACCACGAATAGTTCCGACTGGTTCATCAATAGATTGCGGTTAACTTCAAAGGCATTGAGCTCTTCTTTCCCGTGAATCTCCGCTTCCAGGTACATGCCTTCTTTCAGATCCTCACCGCTAAGCTCAATGAAGGCCTGGACGGTCTGGGTAGCCTGGTCAACCCTGCCGTTAATCCTGATTATTTTACCGGTCCAGGTTCTGTCTGAAGCTTCACCTTCCCGCACCACCACCATCTGACCCACAGAGATATAGGGATAAAAAGACTTGCCTACCGCCACTTCCAGTTCATAAACCGAAGGGTCAATAAAGTCACCCAGTTTCTGTCCCGGTCTCACCAAACTGCCTGGATTTACCAAAGCCTCTGTCAATATCCCGTTGAATGGAGCGTGCAGGTTGTATTTGTTATACACTAACTCCATGTTTTTGGTAGCGTAGTAAGTGGTGTAGATGTTTTTTCCGGTGATAAAGAATTTTTCCTGTTCAGAAGCTGTTTCAGGCAGGGGAGGTACCGGTTTGTTCATGTCGAACTCCCGGATGTAATCATCCCATTTTTTATAAGCCTCAGGGAAGTCCAGCCGCAGGTCGGGTAATGCTGAAGTGATTAGGTTCTGTAAACTGCTCTTTTGGGCTTGCAGGTTGGCACTGTAATCATTGTCCCGGATTTTGATCATAAGCTCCCCACGACGATAGCTGTTTCCGGGTTTAAACTCTTTGGTAGTGGTCTCCATAACGCCCTGTACTTCGGCGAACAGTTCGATACGGTTCTTGGCACGTAGTATCCCGCTTTCCATTACTTTAGTATCTATGTCCCTGTTGGTTACTTCCTCGGTGGATACTGACTGTACCACCTTATCGGGTTGTTTCCTTTGCGGCCGTTCACGACCAGCCAGACTACTCGCTATAAAGAATCCGGCTGCTAACAGTATTACACCGGTTAAGGCACTGATTATTTTACTTCTCATCTATGTATGTTGATTAGGCAACAAGTAATTGTTTTTCAATATTTAGTTGCATATGCTTAAACTTATCGATCATAAAGGCTACGTCACTTTCGGACATGCCCTGTTGAATGTTTCTGATCATTTCTTTCAGTATGGGACGGGCCTGCTCGTAATACTCAAGTCCTTTTTTGGTGATGTGTACCAGTTTGATACGTTTGTCCTGTTTGTAAGGTACTCTGACAACCAGTCCTTTCCTTTCCACGGTATCCAGAAGGCGTGCTAAACTGGCTTTATCCCTGTTTGTAATCAGGGCCAAATCATTTTGCGGCTGTCCATCGTTTGAATAGAGGATCTTAAGCAGGACTAACTGCACTTTGGTCAGGTCAATATCCCTCTCCAGAAGTTGATTGGTGATATAAGCGTCAATCAGTTTCATGGTCTTGCCCATCCAGGGCAACAGGGTATCATCGAATTCATTTCCTCTTACTACCTTGTCCATAATATCTGCAAGTTAATGGCTAAAAATGATAACTAATTGTATATGCAACAAATGTAACGATGTTCAGCCCTAAATGTTTATTTATTGACGCAATTTTTTTATGATCCCTCAAATTTTAACATCTGTTCTGAAGCAAATTGATAGCAAATTTGAAGAGATCTTGAAGTTATTATACGGAGTGAGCTTTTATCACTTGATTAAACAGTGGTCAGCGGTTTGGTATAGCAATATTGAATGTGCATATTGATAGTTGGTAAAAATCCTTGCCCATGGTTGACTTCCTCAAGATTCTATTAGTATTGTACTGCCTGCCATTGATCACAGGTTGTAATAAAAACTCAACGGAGAAAAGTACAACCGATACCAAAGTAATAGAGCAACCGAATATCATATTAATAATGGCAGATGATCTGGGTATGGAAACTTTATCCGCATATGGAGGAGAAAGTTATGACACCCCTAACCTTGATCTATTGGCCAGCAGCGGCATGAAGTTTACCAACTGCTATTCCACTCCATTATGTACAACTTCCAGGGTCCAGATTATGACCGGCAAATACAATCACCGGAACTATATTGGTTTTGGTCTGCTGGATGCCGGTGAAAGAACTTTTGGACATGCCTTAAAAGATAGAGGATATAAAACCGGTGTTGCAGGAAAGTGGCAATTATACGGCAACCAGCGTCAACAGGAGCTGGCCGGTGGTAGCACTGGAACGCTACCTTTGGCTGCGGGTTTTGATGCTTACAGACTTTGGCAGGTTCAGGATCGAGGCTGGCGCTATAAGACGCCCACCCTGGAAACTTCAGGTAAAGGACTGGTTACCTATGAAGAGGACTATGGTCCCGATAAGTTTGTGGAGTTTATCGAGGCGTTTATGGAGGAACATCAACGAGAACCATTTTTTGTTTACTATCCCATGTGCCTGGTACACGACCCCTTTCTGCCCGTTCCTGACCACAGTGAGTTTGGTTCATACCTGCCGGAAACCAACCTCAACGATACTACCTATTTCCGGGACATGATGGGGTATATGGATAAGTTGATTGGTCGAATCGTACATAAGACCGACCAACTGGGAATCAGGGAAAATACTATCATAATTTTTACCGGTGACAATGGCACCGATCGCGATGTGATTTCTCGATGGCAGGGGCAAAGGGTGCAGGGACAAAAGGGTTATACGGTTGAGGCGGGTACACATGTACCTCTGATCGTAAATTGGAAAGGAACCATTGCAGAAGGACAGGTAAATGAAAACCTGATTGATTTTACGGACTTTTATCCCACTTTACTGGACATTGCCGGCGGAGGGTCCGGTGACCCGGGATCGTTGGATGGTATTAGTTTTTATCCCCAGCTGTTAGGAGAAGCGTCTGAAACCAGGCCCTGGATCTTTTGCCATTACTACCCGAATTGGGGCAACTTCCCTTCCCGGCGTTATGTGCAAAATACAGAGTTGAAATTATACGATGATGGCAGTATTTTTCGAATAAATGAAGATCCTGCAGAGCAGCATCCGATCCCCCTGCAACAACTCAATGACAGTCAACAGACGTTAATAGCTGGGTTTGAAACGGTGCTCCACCGGATGAAACCGGCAGGTTCAGGCCTGGATTGATCTAAAGGCACAATAAATAGGCTTCCAGTGCCTGTTTTTCCTCATTTGCCAGTTCGAGCTCAAGAACCAAATTAAAAAACTCAACTGCATCTGCCAGTGTGGGCAGACGTCCGTCGTGAAGATATGGAGGGGAGTCTTTTATTCCACGTAAGGGAAAAGTTTTAATGGGTCCCTCAGGCCTTCCTTTGTAAAATCGTTCCACTTGCAGGTCGTGCATATAGTCATCCACGAATGCAGGGCCATTATGACATTGCACACATTTTCCTTTTCCGAAGAATATCTGTTCCCCCAACAATTCAATATCACTGGCCTTTTCGGGTAACAACCGCCCTAAGGGCCCGAGTTTGGGTGCGGGGGGGAAGTCCAGGATTGAGTTAAAATCACCCATGCGGTTGGTTACTTCCCGTTTTTGTGACCGGGGTCCGATTGCCTGTTGCATTCCGGGATCACCGTCGAAATATTCTTCAACTTCTGCAAAGTGATCCATGCTGCGAATAGATCTCTTGGAAGAAAATTGCATCAGGTTGAAGTTGCCCCGCATGGGAGGTGTGTCTACCCGCAAACGCGCTAAGTTGGGACGGGCATCCGGTGCCAATTCAAAGGCCCCGTTGGTATGGCCGTTGACATGGCAGGAAAAGCAGGACACCCCGGCACTTGGTTCGGCAGTAATTCGATGGGTGGTGTGGTTGAACCAGGTAGTGGGTGTAGGTTTTAATAATTCCTTAAGCCCCTCCATTTGTTCCGCAGTAAGCAGTCCATCGAATATTTCATAATAGTTGCTGATAGTAACTTCCCGTCCTCTGGTAACATCTCCCAGTTCTTTGTGATTGGTTAAGAACATGGGAGGTGGGAACTCTGGCAGATATTCATCGGGGAAATCATGGTCCACATCAATACGCTGATGCTCCGGATGCTCCTGGTTCCAGCTATCCGGGAATACCATATGTGCGATAGATTGCAGGGGATGGGCCAGAGGTTTATAAGGAAACAAGTCCCTGGATTTTATCTCCTCCGGTGAAAGTTCGGCTAATGCCTCAAATGAACCAATTGATTCCGGCAATCTGGCAATAGGTCCGGCCATGACCGGTTTACGGCCACCGGACATGAATTGGCCCTCAATGGCTTTACCGTTAAAATCAAACCGGCTGGCCATATATTCATCCACGTCTTTCATCAACTGGGGCTTTTGTTCTTTATGGAAAGCCAGCCAGTCCTCGAAAGGCATTGGCAATTCCGGGCTGCCGAAAGAGCTTTTTCCTCTGCCGGCATACTCCCATAATTCAAATGGTTGCCGTTCACCCTTCTTAAGGTCGGGGTATGTCTTTAGACTATCCACATAGCTGCTACCCAAACCGTAGTCGGATTCGCTATAGTTTTCCACTACTGCACCCGGACTTTGCAGCATGTGCAGATCGACATCAGCTACCTGGAAGGCAACAGTTGCCAAAAACAGGATTACAATTATACTGGCAAGTACCTTTCGTTTCATAAGATTTATGGCGGTTTAGAAATTATAAAAGGTCTTATTTTACGATTTTTCCTTGTGGCATGTACCGGAGAAGGACGAATTGACTAACTTGAATGATGAACGGGGCTAACAAAATGATGAATTTATGCACTGTCTGATCGTTGATGATGACCCCCTGATCTGTGATCTGCTCAGCCACTTTTGTACCAAGGTGGAATTCATTTCAGGTACCACCGTTACCGGTAGTGGGTTTGAGTCGATAAACCTGTTGGGGCAAAATGCCTTTGATATAGTACTGCTGGACTATGATCTGCCTGATATCACCGGCAAGGAGATACTGAAATTGATCGACAGTGGTACGGCGGTGATCATGGTTACGGCCCACCGGGATTTTGCCTCGGAATCCTATGAGTACCCTCAGATCGTTGATTACCTGGTAAAGCCGGTTGAGTTCAGCAGGTTTTATCAGGGAATCCAGAAAGCCAGGAATTATTTGACCCGTCAGGAACCCGATAACCTGATGTTTGTGAAAGATGGCACCAGGTTGATCAGGATAGATCTTGATAAGGTGTTGTTTATCAGGTCGGCCGGAAATTATGCGGAATTGCATTTTAGTGACAGGAAGGTCCTGACACTGATGACTTTGAAGGAACTGGAACAAAAATTACCGGGGTTTTTTCAACGTGTGCACCGTTCCTGTATCGTAAACGTTCGCATGATCGAAAGTATCGCCAACGGGGAATTGACCATAAATCAGCAGGAAGTATCCATTAGCTCCAGCTACGAAAAAGAACTGATGAAGAAAATTAGTCTGTTGAGTTAACTGGGGCCAAGAACTGCAATGTTCCTGGCCCCGGTTAAATAACAAACACTAGTTATGGTCTAAGTTTAAATTATTATTCATCTCCATATGCTTCATGGAATGCCCGCCGAAACGGTAGGAGATGCTAAAGCTTATTAGGTAATCGGCAAAGGCAGCATCCCCATGGCGGTACTCGCCGGTTTCTATGGTTCTCACCTTGTCCTGATAACTTTGCGTCCTGTTTCTGGCCACTGCTACCGGGACACTGAGGTTGATATTGTAGCGACTTCTGGTATAATTCACACCAGGTTCAATGGAAACAGCATAACCGGGACGCCGGTATCCTGCACTACCCCCGATCAGGTCTTCTGATGGGATCCCTTCAATACGGCCACCCAGGTATAAACTAAATCCCTGCAACTTGGTGTTGTAGAAGGCACCAAGTCTGGCGGCATACTGGTCAGGAACACTGAACTCGCTATTGCCGTTTCGAGTAAGCACCCCATTGGTTTCCTTTGGATTGATCAGGTAAAAGAGGTTTACATTGAGAAAAAACGAGTTTGAAAGGGCGTGATAACCCTGAACATCAATGCCTATACCCGTACCCCCGTCGCCTGGCTGAATGGATTGATCGACCACAGCTTCCCGGTCCTGATCCCGTTCGGGACCCTGGTTGTAAAAGGTATCGGTGTAGTCATATTTTCCGGTGGGGAGTTTAACTCCCAGGCTGACAGCATAGTTGAACTTGGCATGCTCCATGGGGTCCCACAGCCAATAGCCAAGCCCCAGACGGATATCGGATAACCCACTGGAAGAAGTTTCGTGCCTTTCTCCCAACCCGTTGGGGGGATTACCTCCGTGTTCATACATCGAAGACCGTTTGTGAAAGAGTACCGGTATAATGGTATAAGCATAAAGCCTGTCGGTAATACCATAATTGGTAAAGAAGTCAAGAAAGGTTGAATGGTTGATAACTTCAGTACCCAATGCTACTCTCTCTTCTTCTTCGTGTGTTCCCCTGAAGTGACGGAAACTTTTAAAGTAGCGGAATCCGGTGCCAGCTAAAAACTCACCCTTGGTGAGGTTTATATTTTGACTGAATATGGAATTCCCAGCAGCACATGATGAGCCCCGTATGGCCACACATCCCTGGCTATAAACCTGGGTACTAATTGTAAAACACAATATAATTATAAGGTAGAAGTAAGTGTTTCTCATAGAAAATCTTGTTAGTTGGATTGGTGTAGAGAGTAATAATATGATATTTATCATTTCCGTTGGGAACTAATATTTGGATTAGCCCAATAGCTTGATGAATGAGGTGTTATAAATGATAAGTCAGAAGTGAAAGATATCTGACTGGCTAACCAACTGGGGTATACAACCTGCTTTCATACCGGAATGCACATTGAAAATACAGCAGACTATTTCGAATGACATCTATCTTGTCATCATTGAGTTCTGCTGGATCTTCCGGTAAAGCCTGATTCAGTCTACCTAGCTGCAGGCTTCTGATATGGGTGGTCAGTTTGTGCATGATACCATTCCATTCGGTGTGGTCCCTGCTGTCGAACACCTTTTCAAACCTTTCCAGGTAATCGGTGAATTCCTGCTGTAAAATTTTAAGAAAATTCCTGATTTTATCAGGCTGATGATCGTATTGCTCATAGGTGGCTTCCAACTGGGGAATGTCGTATTCATTTCTGCCCAGCAGCATAACTACCAGGTCCATCAGCTCACTAATTTCAAATGGCTTTTGCAGGTAAAAGGGAGTAATGGATTTCATTCGTTCAGGATCAAAAGCCGACAGTATCACCAGGGGAATTTTTGTTGTTTTGCAGAACGTTGCAAGAAAGGAATCGATAGCCTGGTTGTTGAGCATCAGATCACTCAGCAAAAGATCTGCTGAGTTGGCATCAGCAATATCTTTACTTTCTTCAATTTTGGTAACCTGGTTAATGACAATATTGGGTATATCAAGGGCATGCGTGACCATGAGCAAAGTCGATGGGTCATCTTCTATATGCAGTATTGAGTAGTGACCTTTTAGAGAAGGCAGTGGGATCCCGGATGTATGGATAACAGGTTTGGCTTCCGGTGTATGTCCCGGAATCAGCGGCAGGTTAACTATGAAAGTCGATCCGCTATTCAGTTCGGAAACTACCTCCAGACTGCCTCCAAATAAATCTACCAACTGCTTCACAATAGAAAGTCCCAACCCATAACCTTCATCTCCGGTAGGGCTATCCGCTTTCTCCTGGAAAAACCTGTTTCGGATTTTCTGAAGATTTTCAGATTGTATCCCCCGGCCGCTGTCGGAAACTTTTACCTGAAGCATTTCTGCTTCCCTGGTACTGGTACTTAGCCTCACAAACCCCTGCTCGGTAAATTTTATGGCGTTAACCACCAGATTAGTAACAATCTGGTTGAATCTTAGAGGATCCGTAAGATAGGAGGTCTTTTTAAGAGAGTCTTGTATCTCCAGTTCAAATGAAAGCCCTTTATTTACTGCCTCATATCGATATCCGGCATAAATATCGGTTAGCAATGAACTATAGTTGGCAGCCACTAAATTTAAATGGACTTTTCCCTCAGTTAGTTTTTGGTGGTCCAGCACATCGTGCATCAGACCCGATAAACTACGAGCACTGCGCTCAAGAGACTCTATAATAGGTTTTTGCGCCCTGGAGGGATTGTTTTTGTTGAGAAGCCGGGTCAGACCCAATATGGCATTTAAAGGCGTTCTTAACTCGTGACTCATATTTTGCAGGAACTGATCTCTTTCTCTTATGGCCTGTTGTTCCCGGCCCAGGGCCGCTTTGAGTTCTGTCAATTGTTGATCAATACGCTGACGCATTCGCACGAAAGCCCTGGCCAGCAATCCCAGTTCATCTTTCCGGCTTTCCGGCAGCTTGGTTGGCCGGGTATGATCAGTGTCCTCCTCATATGAGCTGACCGCCCGGGTAATTTGATTGATATTGTTTGACAGCATGCGGGCAAACAGGAATGCGATAATTACCGATACCACACAGGCTAGCAGCACCAGCCTGAGTGAGTCGTTTCTCACCAGGTAGGCACTGCGAAAAAGCAGCTTATCTTCCAGCATATTCACCAGGTAGATTCTTTGTCCGGAGGAGTAGTTTAGTGTTTCCAGGTGGTACAGGTAGTCATTTTGCCGGTGATCCCGGATAAAGCCAAATTCATTTTCCCCGAGTAATGAAACAACCGGGCTTCCAAAATCTTTGGTAAAGGACAGGCCGGTGCTTAGCTGACTGCCAAAGCATTTATTCATATCAGGGGCGAAGAGGTAGTCACCTGCCTGGTTTACCATCATCAGTCGATAATCGGACTCCATAATGCCCTTTAATTCTTCGTAAAACCCGGTCAGGTCCACGTTTATCACCAGCAGGGCTTTAAGTGTTTGCGTATTGTCATAGATCTGTCCAAGTGCCCTTAAGGTTGGTGTATGGGGAAGGCTTACCTTTCCAAACTCTTCATTCAGGTTTATATCGGAGTAATAATAACTGCCTTTGGAAATTTTTAAGGCTTCCTGGTAATACAGCCTGTCACCCTTGAACTGTAGCTGGTCTTCAGGAACCTGGACTATTCTTCCATCGATCTTGTCGTACCTGATTACCTCTTTTCCCCGGTTATTCACGTCCAGTAACCGTATTTGGAAATAATTGGGTTTATTATTTAGTATAACAGAGAACAGTGACTTTAGGTCCTCCAGGTTGGCTCCCTCGGGCTGGTTAATAAATCCTCCCAATACCGGGTTATTGGTAGTTACCGCAATATCATTGGCTACTTCATTGAGTAAAGAATTAAAAGATTTGATGGCGAGATTGGAAGTATACTGCATTCTTTCCTGGCTGTGAGAGGTGATCACAGTAGCGGCCTGCCGGTAAACCAGGTAGCCTACCACCAAAATTGCCAATATATTCAGACCGGCGAAGAATAATGCAAATCTGCTTACCAGGGAGTGCCAGAATTTGATTTTATTAGTTGCCATTGAGAATTATGTGATGGTACACAGGTATTAAGCCTTGTGATGGCTAATTCGCATTGAGCCACATTAACTCATTGTTGGTATGGTATTCCGAGAGTTTTCTATGGAAGATCTTTTTCATTTCTTCCTGTTGTTGCATCTTATCATTCAATATCTGCATAAACCGGGTGTCCTCCCGTAAATTATCCAACAATGGATCTGTGAGAAGGAATTCCGTCCTGAAAAATGCACCATCAGTTTTTTCCTTTTCGCTGGCCATATTCAACCACTGATAGGCCTCTTCTTTCTCACCAAGAGCAGCATAAATGATTCCCAAGTCGTAGAATTCACCCATCCCATAACTTGTACTTTGTTGGTCTGCCACTGACTGTAACAGTTGGTCCCGGTACTTTTCCATAAGATCTTTTCCTTCCTGTTTCTTGCCATTCTTCATCATGGCATAACCAAGTCTGTGTATAAAGGGATAGATCGCATATTGATCTTTAAACTCATTCACTGAACCTATCATTTCACGGTAGTAATGTTCTGCCTGTTCGAAGTCGCCAATAAAAAGGTGAGACTCCGCTACCATATTTTTGGCATTTACCAGCTCCGGTCGGAGTTTCAACGATTCTTCGGCATATTTAAGAGCGCTTTCTAAATCCCGGTAATACCGACTACAACCAATTAGCTCCTCTAGTACCTGGAAATTGGTAGGATCATTTTGATACGAAATCTGGAAATTCTTGCAGGCCAGTTCCATATCCATCTGCCTTAGAAAATATCCATTGGCCAGGTTAGAGTCAAAGTTTTCCATCCGGTGAACCGAAGTGCCTTTTAACATATATTCAACCGCCGCTTCGGGTTGTTGATTCATCATGTAGTACTGTCCCAGCATCCAATAGGCAAACCCGTAATTGGGATTTAATTCAATCGTCTTTCTAAATAAATCAGCTGCTGGCTTAAACAGATGCACCAAATCATACAGCTGGGCCTTAGTGCTATATCCAAAGAAATAATTATTGTCCTTTTCAATACCTTGCTCTACCAGCACCATAGCACTGTCATACCATATTGATTTTTCATATCCATAAGTTGACAAGTTAGCCAGCAATCTTGCTTTCAGGACATAGGGCCAGCCGAATTCCGGATCTAGTTTTATTGACTCATCACATAGCCTTATGGCTTTCAATATATCAGATTTGGAATTCGTGGTGATATAGTCAGCTTTTAGATATTGTTCGTAGGCTTTTAGGTTGGCAGTAGGGGCGTTTTTAATTAGTTCACGCTCCTCAGTGGTAACAATAACCTCCAGATTATCTGCAATGGTCTGGGCAATTTCACTTTGCAATTCGAAAATATCGGTTAATCTGCGGTCATAGTTGTCGGCCCAAATATGTTCATCGTTCTCAGCAGCGATCAATTGAGCGGTGATCCTCACCTCGTCGCCAACCCTTTGGACACTGCCTTCCAGTATATTGGCCACTTCCAGATCCCTGGCGATATCCTTTATGCTCATATTCTGATTGCGGTACTTTTCCACTGATGTACGAGATATTACCTTTAAGTCCCTGATCCTGGACAGGTTATTCAGTATGGCCTCCATTACGCCATCGGAAAAATAGACGTTCTCTTCATTTCCGCTGAGGTTTTTAAATGGCAGCACTGCGATGGATTTATTATAGTATGATGCGGCAACCTCTGAATCATCGGTCATAACCGGTTTGCCGTTGATTTTTGGGAAAAAATAGGCAACAGCAATTAAAGCTATTAAACCCATCTGTATCAGGTTGCTGGTTAGCGGTTTGCGTTTAGTGGTTTCCAGTGGATTTTTCCAGGACTTATCGGAGGAAGTGCGCACAAACCCACTGGGACCTTTCTCATAGGTCCAGGCCAGGAACAGGGCTGCCAGCAGCCCACCTCCCAAAAGGACAAATAATGCAAGATCACCCCATGAAGGTAAGCTTTCGACCAACTGTGTTCTTCGAACTATCAAAACCAGCAATATTGAAGTCAAGATGTAGCTGATCCCTGCTCTTAGCACCCCTCTTCGTTGTATCTCTGCCCAAAATTGTCCTTTTAGATCTTTATTCCCCACATCAGGTACCGGCAGGCCTACACCCTGTAGGGCATAGGTCCTTACACCATAGTCTACGTTTTTCAAACTGATCTCACCCAGGTATCTGGATTGAATATCGCTTAGCCCATGAATGGCTTTTTCAATAGATTCAGAAACATAGATGCCTCCCGGGTCTGCCACAGACTCCAACCTGGATGCAACATTGACTCCATCTCCAAAGACGTCATGTTCGTTAATCGTGATATCACCCAGGTGGATTCCAATACGGAGATCCGCATCCAGGTCTGCCCGAGAGGCACGTTGGATTTCAATAGCACAGTTTACCGCATCTATGGCAGAGTTGAATTGGGCAAGTACCCCATCACCCATCTCCTTGATCCATTTGCCGCGGTATTTTTCTACCATTGGTTTCTGGATCTCTTTGCTCTTTCGGACCAACTCCATCGCTTTTTCCGTATCTCTTCCCATGATCGCGGTATATCCGGCTATGTCGGTAAACATGATGGCGGCAAGTTGAACCGATCCACTCATAGTTGAGATATTAAAATATTGGAGTAGCGCATATTTAAGAAGAAGGCAAGCAATTGATGATTCGTTCGAGTAGGATGTATATAAACCACCTTAAGTTAGCTAAAAGCAAATAGTATACAAACTGATACAATTGGGGTAAAAGTTAATGCTGCTAATATTAGGTGAGATCACCCCCGAAATCATTTCAGTAAAGTACCTATTCACTCAGGCTTTCGTCATGCTGCTCCTGATAGTACTTCGGGGACTGGAAAAACCTGCTTTTCAAAGGTGATTGTGATGCAGTGGGGGGTACAATTCTCTTTTTCAATTAAATTTTATTCGTATCTTTTGCATTGTTGATTGCTTCACCAGCAGTTTACAACTGATTCCAAAGACAATCAAGATGCTAAAGTGCCCACCTGTCGTATTCCAAATACTATCCCTATTCTTATTTCTGACCGTTGAGACAACTTGGTCACAGGGTCAGTTAGGACGGCCTTTTATTAACAACTACAGCTATCAGGACTACCCGGGCGGCCCTACCAACTGGTGGGCCATTGAGGGAGATGACGGAATGATGTATTTCGCCAACGGCAATGGCATTATGGAATATGACGGGGTGAACTGGAAAATGATCGAAGTGGGTGGAAACGGCGGAGTGCGGTGCTTTGCCAAGGATGACCATGGCGTTATCCATGTGGGTGGCATTGGTGAGTTAGGTTATATAAGAGCCGATGAACGGGGAGAATGGAAATACGAATCCCTGGTGGATAAGATTCCGGAGGAGCACAGGTTGTTTGGAGATGTATGGGAGGTTGACTTTTTCCAGGGTAAGATCATCTTCAGAACCGAGTTTAAACTGTACCTGTGGGATGGACAATCCATGCAGGTAATAACTACAGAAAACGCCTTTCATGTGGGAAAGATAGTGCATGATAAGTACTACGTGAGGTTGTGGGATGTGGGGCTATGCGTTATGGAGAATAATGAATTCAGGCTGGTGCCGGGAGGTGAGAAATTTGCTGACGAAAGAATATACGTCATCCTGCCCTATGATGAAGACCAGGTATTGATCGGGTGCCGAAACCTGGGGTTCTTTATATACGATGGTCAGGAATTCCGGCCATTTGTCACCGAGATAGACCATTTGATCAAGGAAACCATATACTTACCGGGACTTGCCCTTCCCAATGGCAGGTTTATTATCAACTCATTTAACGATGGGGCATTTTTGATCAACCGGCAAGGTAAGCTGCTTCAGAAATATACCACTGAAACGGGCATGCAAACCGGTAGTGTTGACTTTACATACCTCGATTCAAGAGGTGTACTGTGGATGCCATTGTTTAACGGGATTTCCTCGGTAAATCTCAATTCCACCTTTACGGTAGTCGATACGGATATGGGCCTGGAGGACAATGTAGTGTATGCCACATACACCCACGGCAATATGTTGTATTTCAGTACTAACAACGGAATTTTTTATCTGGAAGATGGAGCAAATCATATTAATCAGGTCGAAGGTACAGCAGGTCAGGGAGGAGGATTTCTGGAAGCCAGGGGACGGCTATACACAGGTACCGGCACCATGGGTGTTATTGAACTTACCGGCAAGTCATTCAAACAAGTAAGGAAAAGTGTAAACTATGATTTCAGGGCACGAAGGTTTGCTAATTCAAAGGTGGACAGCAACAGGTTTTATGTAACGCATCAACAAGGACTGGCAAGTTTTTATTTTGATGCCGAGACCAACCAGTTCAAGGAAGAATCTAATATGCCTATGATCACCGGGTCCGGTTATAACAATATGGTGGAGAATGAAAATGGTGACCTGTGGATTACCACTGATGCCAATGGCCAGATATATCTGCTTAAACCCAATATTTCAGATGGGAAATTAGATTTGGCTGCATCTCAAATGGTTACTTATGATATGAGTAGTGGGTTATCCGATGCAGAAATTGACGTTTTTGAAATTTGGGATTCGGTATATTTTTTCGCACTTGACGAAAAAACTTTTTTGTTTGACCCTGAGGAAGATCGGTTCATTGAAAAGAAATTCTTTTACCACCATTTGATTGACTGGGAAGGTGCATATGCGGAGCCGTATGAAGATCCGGATGGCAGGATATGGCTGGATGCCGGGACGGGAATAACGGTAATCAGCAGGAATGAAGATGGAAGTTATGATTATAATGAAGAAACCTTTAAGGAGCTGAAAAATAGACGTTTATGGTCTTTCAATGTGGAAAAAATGCAAGGAGACGGAGCGCAGGTTGTTTGGATATCCGGTCCGGATGGTGTAGTGCGTTACCAGGGAAAACTCGACCAACCATTTTCACCGGATTTTAACCTGCTGATCAGAAGCATCAGTGTAGCAGGTGACTCACTGGTGTTTGGCGGTACTGGTGATACACCTGCAGATTTTGAGATCAATTACCAACTGAACTCGGTGGCACTGGACTATGCAGCTCCGTTGTACATCAATCAAAGCGATGTGGAGTACAGTACTTACCTGATGGGTCTGGATTCCGACTGGTCGGATTGGAGTAAAACCACCTCCCGGGAGTATATAAACCTTCCTCCCGGGAAATACACCTTCCAGGCCCGGGCCCGTAACCTGGTGGGCAATGTAACTGATATAACCACCGCTTCATTTACCATAGTCCCCCCCTGGTACCGTACCTGGTGGGCTTATCTGGTATATGCGTTGGGCGCTGTCTTTCTGATGTATTCAGTGGTAAGAACCCGTACCAGGATATTGCTTAGACAACAAAAGGAGCTGGAGCAAAAGGTAGAGGAGCGTACCTCGGAGGTCAGGCAGCGACTGGATGAATTGGCCACGATCAATAAAGTGAGTACCGCGTTAACTGAAAAACTTGAGTTAAATGAGCTGATCAAGCTGGTGGGGGACCAGATGAAGCAATTGTTCAAATCGGACATCACCTTCCTGGCTCTTCTGGACACCGAAACCAATATTGTAAACTTTCCATACCAGGATGGAGATAATATGGCCCCCCTGCAATACGGCGAAGGACTGACCTCCAAAATTATTGAGACAGGGCAACCCCTGTTGATAAACAAGGACAAAGAGATTGACCAGGAGTATTCCAGGTCGGGAATTGCACAAGTCGGAAAGAATGCGGCATCCTTTCTCGGAGTACCTATTCCGGTAGAAGACAAGGTCATCGGAGTACTCAGTGTACAGAGCACCAAATTCGAAAGCCGGTTTACCGAAGAAGACAAGGGTTTACTGACCACCATTGCCATCAACGTGGGTGTGGCGCTTCACAATGCCGAATTATTTGAGCAGGCCAAAGAGGCCAAGGCCAAAGCGGAAGATGCCAATGAAGCAAAGAGTGCGTTCCTTTCCACGGTTAGCCATGAATTGAGAACACCTTTAACCTCGGTGCTGGGATTTGCCAAGATCATAAGAAAACGATTGGAGGATAAAATATTTCCGGCGGTTACCATAGATGACCAGAGAATTAAACGCACTATGAAACAGGTGGCGGAAAATCTCAACGTGGTGGTGGCGGAAGGGGAGCGCCTGACCAACCTGATCAATGATGTGCTGGATCTGGCTAAAATTGAGTCGGGCCGAATGGAATGGAATATGAAACCGATGTTCCTGCAGGACGTTATAGGACGGGCCATCTCGGGAACTGCTGCCCTTTTTGAGCAAAGGGATCTTCCTTTGAAAGACAAGGTGCCCCAGGACCTGCCCCTGGTAAATGGTGACCAGGACAAGCTGATACAAGTAGTGATAAATTTGCTGTCTAACGCGGTTAAATTTACTGAAAAGGGTAGTGTTACCATTGAGGCTTACCAGGATAAAAACCAGATCATAGTAGAAGTTCAGGATACCGGAATTGGCATTGCAGAGGAAGATAAACACAAGGTATTCGAGCGGTTCCGACAAGCAGGTGACACGCTGACCGATAAACCACAGGGCACCGGGTTAGGGCTCCCAATATGCCGGGAAATAATAGAGTATCACGGCGGAATCATCTGGATGAAAAGTGAGCCCGGGGTGGGTAGTACGTTTTTCTTTTCTTTGCCAGTGCTTGGAGAAGGTGTTGATAAACAGCCAATTGAGTTGAATAGAATTATTAAGACTTTAAAAAAGCAAATCAAACACTCATCCCTTAGCAAGGTAGAGAGCACGGCCACTATTTTGGTAGTGGATGACGATACTCCAATCAGATCATTGCTGCGACAGGAACTTTCGGATGCCGGCTACCGGGTGCAGGAGGCAGCCAATGGCAAGGCAGCTTTGGACATGGTGAGACTGGAGAAACCGGATTTGATCATCCTGGACGTAATGATGCCCGAGATCAATGGATTTGATGTGGCCGCCGTTTTGAAGAATGATCCAGCAACCATGGATATTCCAATCATCATTCTATCGATTGTTCAGGACAAAGAGCGAGGATACCGCATTGGGGTGGATAGGTACCTGACCAAGCCAATAGATACCGAGAAGCTGTTTCACGAAGTAGATGTACTGTTGGAACAGGGGGTTTCCAAAAAGAAAGTGCTGGTGGTTGATGAAGACACCGGGGCTATTGCCACTTTGTCGGATGTGCTTAAGGCCCGTGGTTATAAGGTACTGGAAGCCAACTCCGGAAACATTATGCAGAAAGCCACTGAGGTAAAGCCCGATATAATCATGTTGAATTCGGTCTACAATGGTGACAGGAAATTCATAGAGAACTTGAAGTTACAGAAGGGTATGGAGAATGTGATGTTCTTTGTATATGAATAGGTAACGGGCTAAGGGCCTAAGGGCGTGGAACCTAGAGATATTCGTAAATCATAACTCGTAATTATTAATTGAATAATAGCTGGATGGATAAGAAAATTTTAATTGTGGATGATGAATCTCACATCCGAATGCTGATTGAACAAACCCTCGAGGACCTGGAAGATAATGGTGTGGAATTGTTGTTTGCGGAGAATGGCCAACAGGCACTGGATTTGATCCAATCTGAAAAACCTAACCTGGTATTTCTGGATGTTATGATGCCTCAAATGAATGGGATGGAGGTTTGTTATAAGGTAAAAAAGGAGCTGTTATTGGATGAGGTATATATCATTTTGTTAACTGCCAAGGGGCAGGAGGTAGACCGTCAAAAAGGTTTGGAAATGGGTGCCAACAAGTATATGACCAAACCATTCGACCCCGATGAAATGCTCGAAATAGCGGAAGAGGTTCTCAATTAGCAGGAGGAACCATGTCAAATGTCAAAAGCCAAACTGCGCTGCGAAAAGCGCTTCGCCACGTACTTCAAAAAGATGCTGAATCGGTAACACTAATAAAGCAGCTTGCCGATAGACTCCAGCTGAATTTTAGTGTATTGGATTCCAACAGTACTCTACTTTGGGGAGAAAATTTGGATTATGGCCGCAGCTATGAGCTATCGCAGCACGGGAATACCTTTGGTACTATATGGTCAGAATCCCTGGATGCCGAGCAGATAGGCCGTTTGATTGACCTATTGGTACGCAAAGAGCTTGAGAAAAAAAAGATCGGGAATGAAGTGCTGGGCCTCTATCGCGAGATCAATATGATTTATGATCTCAGTGAACAAATATCGGAGACCATAGATGCCGGGTCAATTGCCCGGATTGCACTAAAAGAAGCCTCTCAGATTATTCATGCTACCCATGGGTTATTTCTGATGCTGGATGGCGATACCGTGGTTGAGATGGCATCTTTGGGTAATAACCCTCAGCGTCAGGAAAATATCAGCCGACAGAACAGACTGCTCAAGGAGTTGATCAACCGGGGGGTTTCCTCCATTGTTTCACCGGAAAGCATCAGCTCAAACCCGGCACTGAGCCATCTGAAAGCCGTGATGTACGCACCGCTGAAGGTGAAACACCGTACCCTGGGCGTTATTATGATGGGTCACGATCAATCCAGGGAGTTTACCGCAGCAGAATTGAAGCTGTTGACCACTATTGCGTTGCAGGCCGCAGCCGCCATAGAAAGTGCTCATTTATACCAGAAAGGGCTGCAGGAGGCCAGGGAAAGGGAAGAAGCCATCAGAAAGATACACCAGGTAAGTCAGAAGTTTGTTCCTTCGGAATTTCTCAAGTCTCTGGGTAAAGAAAAGTTAACCGAGGTTTCATTGGGGGATCTGGTGGAGCGTGAAGTAACGGTTTTACTGGCAGATATTCGGGGGTTTACCACCTTGTCAGAGAGCTTAAAACCCAAAGACAATTTTCTGTTTATCAACACATTCAACAAGCGCATGGGCCCGGTAATACGCAGGCATGAGGGGTTTATTATACAGTATCTGGGTGATGGGTTTATGGCCCTGTTTCCATCGGGTTCCCAGGACGCCTTGAGGGCTTCCGTCGAAATGCACCGGGAACTGGATCAGTATAACCGGGAGCGCCTGGAGAAGGGGCGAAAGCCCATTAGTATCGGAATTGGAATGCAGAATGGTAAACTGATTATGGGCATCACCGGCGACTCCGAGCGTCTGGATGCTGCCATTATATCAGATACTGTAAATACTGCTGCCAGAGTGGAGGGGCTATCCAAACATTTTGGTGCCTCTATTTTGCTTACGGAGTTGTGCAAAAACAATCTCAGACATCCCCAGGAATTTGACTTTAGATTTCTGGGCCCGGTAGTGGTAAAAGGAAAACAGCAGCCTATTAACCTTTTTGAGTGCTTCAATGGTGATGACAAGCCTCTTTTTCAGCACAAGAAGGATTCACTAGAGACGTTTAATCAGGGCATGGAACAGTATTTTAATAAGGAATTCGCCATGGCTGCTGTTACATTTCAACAGGTAGTAAAAATGAACCCCAATGACCATACTGCCAAATTATTCCTGAACCGGTCCGCTCATCTTATTACCCAGGAAATCGGTGATGATTGGAAAGGTGTAGAAAGCATTGGAAACAAATAACCCTGTTGCTCTCACCGCCTTGAGATGTTAAACCGGTTTATCCAGCTTCGCAGTATCGTTCTTGCCGGAGAGTAGAGAGGCGATAATCCCGGTTATCAATGAAACCATTATGAAGCTCAGCGAAACGAATGTCGGAAAATTATAGTGGTTGCTTAGTCCGATCTTAATCCCCACGAAAATTAAAATGAAAACCAGGCTGAATTTCATATACCTGAACCGGTCCAGTATATTGGCCAGAAAGAAATAAAGGTTGCGCAAGCCAAGTATGGCAAAAATATTTGAAGTAAATACGATAAACGGATCCGTGGTAATTGCGAAAATTGCCGGAATCGAGTCTATGGCGAACAATATATCCGTAAACTCTATGACCACCAATGCCGCCATGGATACCGTGGCATATTTACGTCCGTCCTGCTCGATAAAATATGCGGAGGAGATATGATCCCACTTAATGGGGTACAGTAATTCCAGTGGTTTCAGCGCGGGGTTTTTATAATAGTTCACGTTATCATGCCTGACCGTCATCATTCTTATGGCAGAATATATTAGCACCCCTCCCAGTATATAGGTTGACCAGTGAAACTTCAATATGATCGAAGCCCCCAAGAAGATCATAATCCCGCGGAACACGATAGCACCCAGTACTCCCCAGAATAAAATGTTGTGCTGATATCTTGCCGGTATTTTGAAATAGGAGAATATAATGGCAATCACGAATATATTGTCCAGGCTTAATGATTTTTCAACTGCATATCCGGTATAGTACTGCAGCATGGCCAGGTATGGTTCGGTGCCCTGTATATTGATACCTAGCCAATTGTATTTATAAATATAGTAGATGGCGACTCCGAAGAGCAACGCCAGAAAGATCCACACGGCCGTCCAGATCAAAGATTGTTTGGCCGAGATCTCATGGTCCTTCCGGTGAAATACCCCTAAATCCAAGAAGAGCAGGAATAGGATCAGAACAATAAACAGCGTCCAGATCATGGCAAAAAATGCGGTTTAAAAGTGCAGTCCCAAAAATAGAATTTACTTCAGGTATTACAGCGGTTCATAACAAGATTATTACGCTTCATGCTCGGAAAAGACATATTTTTATAGCACCTTACCACATTACAGGAATTAAAACTTATGGCCAGAGCTCAAAAATTTGGCACTTTCGGAGGAGTTTTTGTTCCCTCTGTACTTACCATTTTAGGTGTGATAATGTACCTGAGGCTGGGTTGGGTGGTTGGAAACTCAGGTCTTATCGGAACTATCGTCATTATCCTTATTGCCCATGTTATTTCGATAACCACCGGTTTGTCCGTTTCTTCAATTGCTACGGACAAAAAGGTCAAGGCGGGAGGCATCTATTACATGCTTTCACGAAGTCTTGGTTTACCTATTGGCGGCGCTATTGGGATAGCCCTGTTTGTGGCTACTGCACTTAGTATTGCCATGTATATCGTGGGTTTCGCAGAGAGTTTTAACAGCGTTATCGGTTTAAACTCCCTGGATATGGACGCACTGGAACGGGTGAACAACCTCCGAATCACCGGTACCATCACGCTGATTGCGATCAGTAGTATCGCCATGGTAAGCACCTCCCTGGCTATTAAAACCCAATACTACATACTCGGTGCGATCTTTTTGTCTTTAGTTTCCATTTTTGCAGGGGGAATGTTCCTGGATCACGAGTTTGTTCCACTCAGTCGACCTATGTTTGCTACCGCCGGTGCAACTTCAATGGAAACAGTGTTTGCCATATTTTTTCCGGCGGTTACGGGATTTACCGCAGGTGTGGCCATGTCAGGAGATCTGAAGGATCCCAAGAAATCAATACCGGTAGGTACCATGGCAGCCATCGGGGTTGGGCTGGTAATTTACATTGCTCTGGCAATATTTCTTTCGGCAAATGTGGACGAACAGGTTTTGAGGGAAGATACCAATATACTGGCCCGCATCGCCTTGTTTTCAGCTTATGGAGCTCCTTTTTTGATGGCCGGTATTTGGGGGGCCACCCTGTCTTCGGCACTGGGTGGAATTCTGGGAGGTCCCAGGATCCTGCAGGCCATGTCACTGGATAAGGTTACTCCAAGGATATTTGCCAGGGGAGCAGGGAAGTCCAACGAGCCAAGAAATGCTTTAATATTTGCCTTCGTGATCGCGGAAGCGGGCATTTTGATAGGAGAACTTGATTTGATTGCCCCCATTGTTTCCATGTTTTACCTTACCGCCTATGGGTTCATCAATCTTACTTGTGCTCTGGAGAGTTGGTCGGGCTCCGACTTTAGGCCTAGCTTCAATATTCCCAGAAGTATTTGCTGGATAGGGGCCATTGCCACTTTCGGGGTAATGTTCAAGCTGGACATGCTGGCCATGTTTGCCGCCTTTGTGGTGATCGGCCTTATATTTCTCTACTTAACCCGAAAGCAGATCAGTATGGGCTTTAGTGATGTGTGGCAGGGTGTATGGTCAGAAGTGGTGCGACTGGCCTTGTCGAGAATTAGCCAGGCAGAAACAGACAAGAGAAGCTGGCGCCCCAATATTATACTATTTAGCGGAAGTACCGACCGGCGGCCTCACCTGTTGGAATACGGTACCAGACTGGTTGGCAAGTTGGGGTTATTATCCAATTTTGACCTGGTGGAAGACCAACACACCAAAGTTTCATTTGCCAAAAGAGAACAGGTGGTCGAGGCCGGGACTGAAAGTAAAGGGGTATTTACCAGGCAGTACAGTTGTAGCGACCTCTATTCCGGAATAGAAAGAATTGCAGAAACTTATGGGTTTTCGGGTTTGGACCCCAATACTATTTTGATGGGTTGGGCCCGCTATACTGATCACCCCATAAGGTTTAGTCAGCTTATCCACAAATTTCAGCAGTTGGATTACAGTATGCTGATTATGGATTACGATCAACGGGTGGGCTTCGGTAAGAAGAGCAGAATAGACATATGGAGTCAAAACGGCGGGAGACATCTCACCTTTGCTCTCACAATATCGAGGTTTCTCAATACTTCGGATGACTGGCAGGACGCCCGGGTAAGGTTGAATATTCTGGCGGATACCAGCAGAGTGGACGATATGATTATCCATCAGCGGCTGGATCAGGTTCAGGAAGACCTGAGAATAAACTTTGAAGTAAGAATTGTCAATACTGCTCTGGAGCAGCGATCATTTTATGAGATCGTACAGTTCGAATCTGCGGAGGCCGACCTGGTGTACCTGGAGCTTCCCGATCTGGAGGAAGGATCGGAGAAGGCATTCTTCGAAAAAACTGACCATCTTTGCAAAGAGATAGGTACGGTGATTCTGTATCAGGGTTCCAGGGAATTTGAAGCAATTGACCTGGGCATCCAGGCGCATTCACTGGAGACGCTGTCTGCGGAAGAAGCATCGGACCTCAATTATGCCTCGCTTCCCTCGGCCAAAATACCCGACTTACGACTACCTGTACAAACTCAAATGGCTCAATCCCTGGATGCCGTTGATAAGACTGCACAGAACCTGGTTCAGACCTATTACCAGGACTTTTTGATTCCCTATGCCAACAAGCAGGTCCATTTTATTCAGTCATTTCAGCAATTGACCAAAGAATTCTACCAGTCCTTTAATACCAATCATCAGAGCGGTGAAAATGAATTGATGAGGGTATTAGATAAAAGGGAAAAGCAATTGCTTGAAACAGCATTGAGTTATTTTCAGGATTATCACTCCAATCATCTTACCAATCAGCAACAGAAACTGGCTGCCTCGGTAGAATATTTACAGGGAAGTATCAATGGGATAATTGACAAGAGCCCGCCATTTGTTGAGGTCGAATATTCAAAGGAAGCGCTGAGTTCACATCAGCTTCATCAAATCAGCCTGTGGCAGCGTGTCAAATCAATGTTTGGCAGCAAAGCAGTGGTCTATCAACTGAATTATCAATTGCTGGTGCTGCTTCATTTTGGCTTTCACTTGAAAAAATCTTTGGTGGAAATTCAGCGGCAAATCAATCAGCACAGTATTCAGTTCGGTAATGATTTAAGAAAAACTTTGCGCCGGATGATTGCCGGGATTCATTCCGTTAAAATGGAGCAGACATCGGAAACTGCCCTGGAAAAACTTGCTGAGGAAGATGCTCAAATTCAGCAAAGACTGTATGAACTGGAGTCCAAAACAGGTGGCCAAATAAACGCCTACCGGGATTATCTGCTCAATGATGGTATTAGTCGCTTACAATTGTTGTCGGAGGAAATGGACGACCTTTCAATCAATAAAGTTATTGGTCAGGAAACCAGGTCCAGAAAAAGATGGGCGGTGCTGGACGATCAGTTTGATGAACTAGTTTCGGCCTGGAATTACAACCAGCCCCTCGATTTGAACGTCAGTGAATTGGAATTAAAGCTGCTGCTTATGCAGATAGAGCTGGGGAATTCGTTAGATCAGTTGCTGATCAAATTCAGGACGCTGCCACAAAGAAAAGTAATTCAAAAAACCGAGCGACTTCTGGACACCCTGCAGCGTATGGTGAATCAAATTGACGGAGATAAAAATTTAAAACTTACCACTACCCATGAACCAGCGGAGCTTTCGGAGTTGACTGAGACCGTGCGTGACTTTATTTCCCATACCAGGGAAATTGCCGAAGCACTACCGGATAAATTGGCTGTGCCCAATTTACAGGACCTGGACAGTGATAACTATGAAGAGGTGGAGGCGATTGAAATCAGCCCCCGTAATGTAGTAGTACACCTTATTCAATCCAATATAATTTCCCAGTTGGAAACGTATTCCGGGCAACTGCAAGCGGTATTGGCTAAAGCGGATCATACTATACTGGATGTCATGCAAGTGGTGAGGCTGGCATTGGACGATTCAGGTTCAGAAGGTGAGATGCATGATGACGGAGAAAAGTTGCGAGCCACTATTGAAGGTGAGATAGGTCGTCTAAAAGAAAGCGTAGAGCAGGTTAGAGGGCTGATAGACCGCCAGAATTCCAGTTTAAGTGAGAACTATAATGGGGTTCAGCAGAATTTGAATGCCCGCTCAATAATCAAATCCGCCCTGGAATTCGACTACTACCTGATGACCCAAAAGCAGACCCAGGTCATCAACAAGTTCGGTATAGCCACCAGAAAAATCAAGAATCAAATACAGGCCGGTCTAACCAGTTTGTATTATCGCAGGAGTGAAGGTTTGATTGCGGCTAAAAAATTCAAACACCAGCAGAAAGAGATTGGCAATTGGACCACCCGTATTTCAAAAATGGTGATGGCGGTCAGTCCCAAAAACCAGGTGATGGAGGATTTGCCATTTTACTATAAACAGCTGTTTCTGCGTCCCCATAGTGTATCTAAAGACCTGTGGTTGGAACGTGAGGATGACAGGACGGAAGCAGAGGAAAGTGTTTCATTCTACCGCAGGGTAAGGTCCGGAGGCTTGTTGATTTTAGGGCCCCCTTATTCCGGTAAGACCTATTTGTCGGAATACATCGCCAACAACCATTTTAAGCCGGAGCATTGTTTTACAATTAACCCTCCGGAAGAAGGAAGTATCGCCCTGGTAGAGTTTCACCGAGCTATCAAAAAAGGCCTGAAGTATTATGGAGAAATTCAATCGGCATTCGATCAGTTAACAGACGGAGCGGTACTGATTTTCAATGATGCTGAGAAATGGTGGGAGAGGAGTGAACACGGGTTTGCGTTACTGGAGAGTCTGATGGGCATGATAGAGACTTACAGTCATAAAGCTTTGTTTATTGTTAATATGAATTGGCATAGTTTCCAGCTGATCAATGATATTGGTGCAATTGAGGAGAACTTCTTTAAGGTGATAAAGACCCAGCCGTTCAATGCTGAAGAACTCAAGCAGGTAATACTTTCGCGGCATAGAACCAGCAGATTGAAATTCAGACTGGAAGGCAAACATGAAGATACCATGAGCGAGTGGAAGTTGGCCAAGCTGTTTACCAGGTATTTTGACCTGTCCAACGGTAATGTGGGTGTGGCGCTGCAGCAATGGGTCTGCAATATTGAAAGTATTACTTCACAGGGTGAAATTGCCATAAAGAATCCCAGACGACCGGACCAGGAAGCCTTAAAGAGCCTGCATAACGACCGGGTAATTATACTTATACAGTTTGTACTGCACCGAAAGCTCAGTACCGAACGCCTGTCGCGGATTATGCAATCTGACATGGAGGAAATGGTTAAGCAACTTGAAGTTTTGCATCGCCTGGATATTCTCCGGGAGAAAAACGGCATCTGGGAGATTAACCGATATTTGAGACCTTTGTTGGTAGCATCTTTTGAAGAAGATCTTTTACTATAATCGTTATTTATGAAGGAACTGGCGGCATTGGAGGTGGCGATAGTGAAACTGGTAATAGTTTCACTGATTCTGTTTGGATTTCTTTGGCTGGTAAAGCTGGCTATTCGCAACACACCTGTTAGGAAGTCCGTGCGGTCCAGAATTGACCGGATACTGCCGTCTATTGAAGGTATCGTGTGGTTTGGCTTTATGCTCTGGAGTGCCGGTCAATTAATCCAAAATGAAGTTTGGAACGCCATTGGAGTGCTCATTATCATTTTGTTGTTGTTGGTGCTTTTGTTCTGGTTGGTGATTCGGGATTACGTAGCAGGGATTATCCTAAAAACAGACGGTTCTATTAAGACCAACGACTGGATAAGGGTAAGGGATATCGAAGGAAAGATTAAAGAATTGGGAGGCCGTACCATGATAGTCCGTACCGAATCGGGAGAGACGGTAAATATTCCCTACAGTACCATTTCAGGAGAGATAAGCGCCAAACCCAACCCAGCTGAAGAAATAATCAATCACAGCTTTGAAATAAAGTTATCCAAGGCTACTGATGCCGAAACGGCTATCACTCAAATTAAAAAGAGTATTCTCAATGCACCCTGGTCATCGGTAAAGAAGAACCCGGAAATAAGACTAATCAATGATAATTCCTCTTATTATCACTTTGAGATAAATCTGTTCTCTCTGCGTACGGTATACTTCCAGAAAATAAAAGAGTACCTGATCCACAGACTGGCGACGAGTGGATATGAAAAAGTTGAGTTGTAACAGTATAGTTTATATTGCAGGTATTACTGTTACCAGGGTATAATCACTAAAAATTCATTAGAAGATGGACTTCAAATCAGAAATTCTGGCCACCGTAGAAGAATACTGGCAACTGTTGGCCCAATGGACCCCCAGACTGGCCATGGGTATTATTGTTTTGCTGATCTTTTGGTTTCTGTCTGTTCAGGCAAAGAGATTGATTGGTATCAGGTTGAAGACCAAAATGGATGATCCGCTCTTGGCCAGATTTTTATCGAATATGTCCAAATGGATATTTCTTATTTTGGGTATTGCCCTTTCAATGAAGGTAATGGGGCTAGGTGATATCGCCGGAGGGTTGGTGGCCGGTGCCGGAATTTCAGCCTTTATTATCGGATTTGCCTTTAAGGATATTGGTGAAAACTTTCTGGCAGGCATATTGCTGGCCTTCAAGCGACCATTTAGGGTTGGGGATACCATAGAAATTGAAAAAACTATTGGCAATGTGGTTGCCCTGGATATGCGCACTACGCAGGTGAAGACATTCGATGGAAAGGATGTGTTCATTCCCAACAGTACACTTATTAAAAACCACCTGATCAATTATACCATCGACGGATTTCTGCGGCAGGATTTCCTTATTTCTGTGGATTATGAAACTGACCTAACCAAAGCAATAGGCATTATACTGGAAACGCTTGATGATGTTTCCGGTATACTGCAGGGTGAGAAGAAACCTACTGTGGTGGTATCCAGCCTTGACAGCAGTTCCATAGCACTGCAGGTGTTTTACTGGCTGGATACATTCGACAAGTCTATTTCAGGATTGAAGGTTAAAACTGAAGCCATTCAGGGTAGTCTGAGAGCACTTGAAGGGGAAAACATCTATATGCCAGGGGATATTTATGAACTAAAGAACTATCATCAGGATAAACTGCGTATAGAAAGCGAGTAAGATCCTAGACCTTATTCTTAGATCTATCTAATGTTTCCTCCCACTGGTAAGCCACTGGGCACTTTTTCAGGGATGGTCCGGTCGAATTCGGGATCGTTCAGGGTGTTGAGAAAAGAAATGATGGACGACATGTCCTTTACTTTAATGTCCAGTTCGTGCACCAAAGGGTCCAACTCTTCGTCAGCTACCGATGGGTGTTGTGATTTGCCCACAGAAATATCTTCATAGAACTCAAGCACGCGCTTTAAGGTTGGCAGACTGCCATTGTGCATATAAGGCGCTGTAAATCGTAAATTACGCAAGGTTGGCGTGCGAAAGGCAAAGGTACTGTCAATCCCCTGATCGAATTCGGAAAGCTTTTTATTTGGAGGGGCACTTAACACGTGAGGCTTAAAATCAGAGAACATGGCCCCGTTGTGACAATTGGGGCAACCGGCCTTCTTAAAAGTTTCCAACCCTTCTTTTTCGGAAATGGAAATAGCCTCCCGGTCTCCCCTCATGTACTGGTCAAAACGCGAGTTGTTGGTTACCAGGGTCCTCTCAAAGGCCGCGATGGCTTTTCCAATATTGGATGAGTTAATAGCATTTTCTGTCCCGAATGCCTGACGGAACAACTGCTGGTATTCCGGTATACCCTTTAATCGTTCCACCACTTCGGCAAGAATATCCTGCTCGGTATAATGTGTTCCCCTCATTTCTTCCAGGGTCTTAATGGGTTCGATGGCCTGTTGTTCAAGGCTTTTGACCCTGCTATCCCAAAACATGGGCGCCTGATCCGGTGCATATTTATTGCTGACCTGGATGCCATTGAACGCAGTATTTAATATGGATTGCGCGTTTCTTTTTACAAATGGAATGGTATTGGGTTGATTGAACTTTCTTTTGCTTCCAAGTCCCCGGCCGTTTACCCCGATTGAAATGTCTAAGAATTCAGCGTATCCGCTCTCCGGATGATGACAGGTTACACAGGCAACATCTTTATTTCCCGACAGTAGGGGATCGTAGAAAAGTAATTTGCCCAGAGCTGTTTTAGCGGGACTGGGAGGGTTGCCTGGAGGTGACTCAACATCGGTTGGCAGGGCGCGAATTATGGTGGAAACTTTAATCCTGTCGGTGGAATTGGTTTTGTTTTCTTCTGATGTGTGGCACCCTGTCACCATCAGAACCAGGTAGAAAGCAATGTGCAAAATAGTCTGGCAGTTGAAGCTTTCCTGCCGGAAAGGATTGTCCAATTCGGGAACTACAAACCCTTGAATTTGCCTGTGAAGTTCACATAGCCATTTAATTTGAGTCAATCGCTTTTTCACGGTTAATACACCCCTCAAAATAATTAGAGAATCAGGCGAATCTTTAATATATTCATATACCTGACCAGGTGGTAGTATCTGCTTAAAAAAATTAATTGATATGAGAATAAAGATTGCAATCACGGTAATTCCTGGATTAATAGGACTTCTGATGGTTTCAGTATCAACGGGGAATGCCCAGGAACCGGGTTTTCAGGCACAGGTCCTCGATGATAATGTTGAAATTGGTTATGGGTTGGCCATCGGTGATGTAGATGGTGACGGCAAGGACGATATTTTACTGGCCGATAAAAAGCAGTTCGTATGGTATCGCAATGGCGACTGGAAACGATTTGTGATGCTGGATAACCTTACGGAAAGAGACAATGTATGTCTGGCGGCTCGGGACATTGACGGTGATGGCATGGTTGAAGTGGCAGTGGGAGCGCAATGGAACCCCGGTGAAACCAGCGATTCCAAGGCATCCGGATCTGTGCATTATTTACAGAGGCCGGAGGTGCCTACGCAACTCTGGACACCAGTGGAACTGTTTCATGTGCCCACAGTACATCGTATGCACTGGGTTAGGACCAGTGTGGGATACCAACTGGTAATGTTACCATTACATGGAGTTGGCAATTCCAATGGAGAGGGTGAAGCAGTTCAGGTAATTGCTTACCAGATGCCTGAAGATCCCGCAGACTCCTGGAAATACAGTGTAATCGATCAATCAATGCACATGACACATAATTTTGATGTGATCGATCGCGGTGGGCCTGAGACCTTGTTGATAGGTGGCAAGGAGGGAGCCAAAGTGATACCTTTTAAGAAGAACAGGTGGCAGGCGGGAAAACCCACCGATCTTTGGATCAAAAATCACGGATTTGGTGAAATACGATCGAATGCCGAAATCATTGCCGGAATACAACCCATGCACGGGAATGAACTGGTGATCTATCACAACCAGCGAAATCGTCAGGTGTTGACCAATACCCTTAACCAGGGACATGCCCTGGCATTGGCGGATCTGCTGGGTCAGGGCACGGACCAGATATTGGTGGGTTGGCGTGAGGAGAATGATGCCGGAGAGATGGGTATAAAGTTATTTATGGCAACCGATCAGTCAATGAAAAACTGGAGTTCCGTCTGGATTGATAAAAATGGTATGGCCTGTGAGGATTTGAAAGTGGCAGACCTCAATGGAGACGGCAAACCCGATATTGTGGCTGCCGGTAGAAGCACCGGGAATCTGAAAATTTACTGGAATGACAGTAACTAGAGACTCGAGATGCTGTACACAACTAGGTTACCCCCAGCATAGACCCCAATGCGGTTGCTAGTCCCAGGAAGCTCATAAAGCCCACGATATCAGTCACCGTGGTAAGGATAATGGATGAAGACTGCGCGGGATCCTGACCAAACGATTTCAGCAAGATTGGAATTACTGCTCCGGAAAAGCCCGCTATCACCATTGAAAATACCATTGATACGGCGATTACCAGGGACAAAGCATAGGAGTCCGCCCAGAAATAAACAATGACTGCGGTAGTCAGGGCCACCGCCACTCCGTTTAAAAAGCCCACCGTAACTTCTTTTCGGGCTACCTTTATCCATTGGCCGATCCGTATTTCGCGCAATGCCAGGCCTCTCATGGTTACTGCCAGTGCCTGAGATCCGGTATTACCGGATTGTCCTGCCACTACTGGCAAAAATACCGCCAGTACCGTAATGCGAGCAATGGTTTCTTCGAAAAGGCCTACTACCGAAGCAGCCAGAAAAGCGGTAGCAAGATTTATCTCCAGCCAGGGCAGGCGCTTTTTTACGGCAAATCCCACTTTGGAAAGGGCACGTTCTTCGCGGCCGGCTCCAAACAATGCCTGAATATCCTCGGTAGCGTCTTCCTGGGCGGCTTTGACCAGCGTGTTGTTCCTGATTATACCCAGTAGTTTCTGGTCAAGATCCAATACCGGGAGATTATAAAGCTTGTTTTTGTTTTGTAGTTCCACAACTTCCTCCATTGAAGCCATGACATGGATTCCCAAAGTTGGTTCAATAAGCTTATCCAGGGTTTGATGTGGATCTGAGATAGCTACCACCTCCAGTGGTGTCCGGCCCAGTAATTTCCCCTGATCGTCTACCACGTAAATGTTGACCATTCTCTGATCCGTCAGGGTCCTTAGTTTTTCCAATACTTCATGCACAGTATCTGCTGGGTGAAATGAAATGATCCTGGTATCCATTAAAAAACCAGCACAATTTTCAGGATAGGTCAGCAGTTGTCTTATTTCTTTCGCCCGCTTTTCCGGTAACAGGCTCAATTTCCTGTCGATCATTGAACTTTTCAACCGCGACAACATGATGGCACCGGTGTAGGGATCAATAGCGGGAAACAATTGTTTAAAGCGCTCCTGGTCCAAATGTTCTATGGCCTGAGAAGCGATGTCTCCTTTCAGCCGTAACAGGATCTCCCGGGATAATTCCAGGGGAAGGTTTTGCAGGTAGTACAACAACTCTTCAATGGATGCGCTATTAAGCAGATCAACCGCCTCGCCGGGAAATTTGCGAATATAATCTTCAACCAGCTGTTGTTTTATATCAGGTGTTTCCAAGATCAGTGTATTTGAAGTGATTATAGTTTTATTCATCAGTCGATCTGAACAGGCTGGTCAGACCGATCTGATACAATTCCGCTAAAGCACCACTAGCCTTCCAGGCCTGGCGTAGGGAACTTTTTCCAGTTGTTTTTATTTCCAGAATTAGCGCACTGTTGATGGCACCAAGGAATTGTCCCTGTGAATCCACTACGGGTATTTGACTGCTGTCAGGCCAACTTCTTCCTTCAAGCAAATTTTCAGATATTCTGGTGTCTGCCAGAAGACTGGGTGGCGGAGGTTTCATAATAGCTGCAACCCTGGTTCTGCTATCGCTAGTGGCAATGAGGTCCTGCATAGAAAGATATCCTTTCAGTATTCTTTCATTATCCAGTACCGGGACGTAATTGCCCAGGGACTGAGTACAGGTTTTTACCCGCTCCAGGGCCTCTGATGCCATCAAATGGTGGTTAAGGGTGAAAATGGCCGGATCGATGTAGGCGCCGATGGTGTCTTTGGGAAAGCTCAATGCACTTCGCATCTCCATTATCTTGTCGGAATCGGTAGTTTGCAACAACCTTTCCCGGCTTTCCTGGTCCATGGGTCGAAGTATGGCTGCCGCAATATTTACCGGAAGCGCATTCATTATTTTGGATGCTGTTTCCACATCTAGTTTTTTGAGTAAATGACCGGATTGAAAAACGTCCATTAATGAGAACAATCTGGAGGTAATATGTGCCGGCAATTGAACAGCTAGCCGGATGATTTCGTCTTCGGTACTTTTTTCCACCAGACCGACCGCTTCCCTGGTATGGTTAATTACAAAGTTTTCCAGCAGCTTATCTTCACTTTGCATGACTATTGATCTTTCAGCAATTCAGATTTTTCTTCATTGAAATTCTTGGCCGGTACCGTAACGATACCAGTCCCGGTTTTTATATGTACTTCCGTGGCAGTGATTTTAACAATTGTTCCCTCAATATTTCCGATTCGCACCGGATCTCCTTCCCGATATGACTTTTGCAGGTAGAAGGACCCTAAGATATTGCTGACAGAGGTGCTGGCACCAAGACCAAACGCCAGTGCTGCCCCAAACAGCAATGCGGCAATGATAATGGTAACCAGGTTGGTAAGAAATAATATATCGATACCAACTTGATTAATTGCGATCACAGAAGCTACGAACATAATCACAAACTGCACCAGTTTTCTCACATGGTCTCCCTTGGGGATCCCGGCTTTTATTATACTGGAGCTCATCAAATCTCCTACCAGCCGTCCAATAATAATGCCTGCAAAAATAATTATGATGGCCGCTAATATATTGGGGAGGTAACCCAGCAAGGCATTGAACCAGGTGGTTAAAATAGACAGCCCCAGAAGTTGAGTGATCATCGCTAGTGCCAGCAATATTATTATCCAGAATATGGTATTGGCGATTATCCTGGCAGTTCCGTTAAGGTCAACCTTTAACAGGCGATTCTGCAACCTGGAGTTGACCTGGCGATCGAGATAGCGGATAAACCGGGTTACCAGATTTCTGGCAACAACCGCTAATATCCACCCCGCCAGGGCTATTACCAACCCCACTACCAATTTTGGAAAGATATCAACGGACCCGGCGATCAACTGCCGGGTTAACTCTTGAAATTGCTCTGTCAGGGAACTGTTCATAATAATATAAGATACTAATCTTTTGGTTATCTACCATTGGCTGAAACCTTAAAATATTGTGTAGGTAAAGTTTGAAGATTTGATTGCGATTGGTTTGATGGAACATGCATCTTTTAGTAAATTGTTTAGCTCACCGTTCCATAGAGCAGGCAGGTATTCTATTCCGGCTCTATCCGATGATAGTATAACTTTCAATTCAATTAAGTGTTTATGAATATTGCAGTTCTTTCCCGAAATCCCGATCTCTACTCCACCCGCAGATTGATCGAGGCAATCAAAAATAGGGGGCACAATGGCAGGGTAGTTGACCACCTCAATTGTGATATCATTATGGATGAAGATGGCCCCTCTATATACTATGAGGGAAAGTCCTTGAATAATATTGATGCTATTATACCCAGGATTGGTGCATCGGTAACATTCTATGGTTCTGCAGTGGTACGGCAGTTTGAGATGATGAAAATTTTTAGTACGGTAGATTCTTTGGCAATTACCAGGTCCAGAGATAAATTAAGAAGTTTACAGATCCTTTCCAGGTCAGGTGTGGGGATGCCTAAAACAGCCTTCACAAATTTCAGCAAACAGGAAAATAAAGTTTTAAAACACATTGGAGAGGCCCCGGTAGTGATAAAATTGTTAGAGGGTACTCAGGGATTGGGAGTAATTTTGGCCGAAACCAATAAAGCCGCAAAGTCCGTGGTGGAAGCTTTTGAGAGTTTAAATACCCGGGTAATACTGCAGGAGTTTATCGCAGAGGCAGGAGGATCCGACATAAGAATATTTATTGTGGATGGAGAGGTAGTAGGGTCCATGAAGAGGCAAGGCGCCGAAGGAGAGTTTCGTTCCAATTTGCATCGAGGTGGTAAAGCCACTACTATCAAATTGAGTAGAGCAGAAAAGGCCACGGCTTTAAAAGCCGCCAAATGTATGGGACTGGCTATAGCAGGAGTGGATTTGTTACAATCGAAAAGGGGACCCATGGTGTTGGAAGTAAATTCCAGTCCCGGCCTGGAGGGGATTGAAACGGCCACCGGTGCAGATATTGCTTCCAAGATCGTTGAGTACATAGAAAGATCGACCGCCAAAAAGAGAATGCCCAAAGATAGAATTAAAGCATGATGACCTCCGACGCTTTGCAGGATTTGGCTTGTTGCTTTTTGTTGATATGAGGAAAAATCGCAAGCTCCGGGTTGGAGGAAATGATCTAAAACCCAATACCAGTTTTCAGGTAAGCTTGGATATTGCCAGGCTGCCTTCCAGAACCCCAATTGAGATTCCGGTATTTGTTTCCTCTGGTAGTACCGTAGGACCGGTGATATTGCTGCTGGCCGGATTACATGGTGATGAAGTCAACAGTGTTGAAATCATACGTAGTTTGATGGAACAGGGATTGAATCGACCTTTAAAGGGGACCGTTATCTGTATTCCGGTATTGAATATTTATGGTTTCATCTCATTTTCCAGAGACGTGACGGATGGTAAAGATGTCAACAGGTCATTTCCCGGAACCCTCAATGGTTCCCTGGCCAGTCGTATTGCCTATCACCTTAGGAAAGAGATCCTGCCGGTAGTGGATTATGTGATAGACTTTCACACCGGTGGAGCCAGCAGATCCAACTATCCTCAAGTCCGCTATCATTTTGAAGATATGGATTCGAAAACACTGGCTGATACCTTTTCCGCACCATTCATTGTCAACTCGAAACCAATTCCCAAATCGTTGCGGCATTTATGCACTAAAATGGGCATCCCAATAATTATTTATGAGGGAGGTGAGTCGCTGAGACATGATAAATTTGCTGCTTCCGTTGGGATCCAGGGAATACTGAGGGTAATGCAATCATTTGAAATGATTCAGGCCCGGGAGTATTCTGTTGAAGCCCCCATATTAATCAGCAGAAGAAGATGGATCCGGGCCAGGAATTCGGGGATGTTTCATGTTGAGATAGGCAATGGAGATGCTGTGGTAAAGGGCCAGGTGCTGGGATTTATCACCGACCCGTTTGCAGACTTCAAAGTGAAGATAAAAGCACCTGCCGAAGGAATGGTGATCGGAGTAAACAACAGCCCCATCGTCAATCGGGGAGATGCTTTGGTTCATCTGGGATTCAGATCTTAGCTCTTAGACCTTAGATTTAAGATCAACCAAACAGTTCCATAATGGGTGCTCCCTGGCCGTCTGGTGTGGTATAGAAAGGCCTTCCTTCTATGGTGTAATGTGTTTCCGGATCAATGCCCAGTGCATGGTAAACGGACTGATGTATCTGATCGATTACCACAGTATTCTCTATGGAGGAGCAGGGCCTTTCTTCCGCGGTCTTGCCAAACACAAAACCTTTCTTTATGCCGCCACCCCACATCAGGATGGAACTGCCATCGGTAAAATGGCGGTGCATTCCGTAGAATTTTTCATCTTCAATCAAATCGGGTTGATTGACCTGGTCTTTTACCTTCAGTCCCGGACGACCTTCCATAATTGCATCACGGCTAAACTCACTGGCCATAATGATCAATGTCCGGTCCAGATGCCCGGATTGATCGAGATCTTTTATCAACTGGGCTACCGGGCGATCGATCAGATCTTTCATTCTTTTGGCTCTCAGGTGCCCGTTCTCATGAGTATCCCACCCCAGGAAAGGTTCGTATTCGGTAGATACGCTAATGAATCGTCCTCCGTTCATGGCCAGTCGTTTTGCCAACAGACAGCCCAACCCGAACCGGCCGGTATTATACTGTTCATAACTATCCATTGGCTCACTGGACAGGTCAAATAGTTTGGCCTCAGGTGATCGCAGTAGCTGATAGGATCGTTCCATAGATCTGGCCAATGATTCCTGCTGATAGTCACTTCCCTGTTTTAGCATGGGATTCTGCTCTGCCAGTTCCCGGTATAATTTATATCTCGATTCGAATCTGGATAGCGACATCCCTTGTGGTGGTTGCACACTTTCCAGCCCACTGGAGGGATCGGGTATCAGGAAGGGTCCGTATTCACTGCCCAGAAATCCAGCTGAGTGAAAGGCCTTCAATTCTTCTGCCTCTCCCACGGTAAATCTTTGTCCCATGGCGATAAAAGGTGGAATTACCGGATTCAACGATCCTTTTTCCTTGGCTATCCAGGCCCCAATATGTGGAGGCTGAACGGATTGTGGCGGTTCATAACAGGTGTGCCAGTGATACTGATGCCGGGTATGTAAGATATGGCCCAGGTCGGCGGAGCGGTACGACCTGATTATGGTGCCTTTGTCCATTACCTGTCCGATTGCCGACAGGCCTTCACTGAAATACAGGCCGTCTACGATAGTTGGGACTTTGGGAAAAGTACTAAGTACTCTTTTGCTTTCAACACCTTTTTCATAGGGAACATAGGCTTTGGGATCGAAGGTCTCGGTATGGGCCATACCGCCTGCCATCCACAATAGAATTACCGTGTCCGCAGTGGCCGGCAGCACCGGAGCTTTGCTGCAGGAAGCCAGAAAGCTGGCAGAGGGAATGGTGGTGGCTGCGGCAGCCAGGCTGGCGGTGCCCATTTTCTTAATAAAGTCCCTGCGTGCGTTAAACAATTCTTTCATGACTAATAGATAAATTGAAATTCAGGAGAGAGTACCATAGCCCACAACAGGTCCTGCATGGCCTCTTTTGACGGTTGCTCACCCAGGGTTTGGGTCACAGTTTTTATTTCCTTTTTACTGGGTACCCTTCCAAACGCTTTGAGATAAAGCGATTCCGCCAACTCCTCGTTTTCCAGGTTGTTCTGTGAGAGCCATCGTTCCGCCCCGTCTTTAAGTACTTCATTAAAGTAGGCCCCATTGGTTAGCTCCAATGCCTGTAACAGGGTGGCCTGGTCTGCCCTGGTGGTAGCCACATTTTCCCTGCTGGGCCTTCCCAGCGCCTTCATAAAGGGATGTTGCCTCACTAGGCTGGCCCGGGCAAAGGGACGCTCTGATTCCTGAAATGACAGGGTAACTAACCGGTCCCAGTGTTTTGATCCGTAATTTCTAACCTTACTCCAATTGTCATCTTCAAAATTCAGGGTCATCCATTCCGGTGGCGGTGATTTATCGGTGCTTTTCCAGTCGGTATTGGAGGTTACCAATAAGGTATCGCCGTTTTGTTGAATGATACGCAGCGCCAGTAATATGCCGGCCGGGTTGGCAATGCTTCCCTCATTAACACCTTTGATAGCAATGATGTTTTTTTCCGGATTCAACCTGTCGGCAATCTCAAGTTTGCTGACCTTTCGCCAGTCATTGCCCTGTGCCAGGGATTCGCCGTTCAGGAACAATTCGAATGAATGGTCCACCGACAGCAGCAGACTGGCCTGACTGGCCGGTTGATTTTTCAGGTCAAATACATAGCGAAAGTACCGTTCTCCCGGCTCCGGCAGCACATCTCGGTCGAATTTTATTTCACGATGCCAGATACGGCTGGTGGAAAATTCTTCCTGGACGGGGCTATAGGCTGTTGCGTAATAGACAGGAGCGGCAATCTGACTGAGGGCATCGGTAAATTGCTCTGCTGTCAACCTGCGGGGAACAGGGCCTTCAAAAACGTACTTGCCGGAAGCTAACTTGGCCACATCATCATACCCTACTGCTGGCAGCTGATATGCCCGGGAAGTGATAATGATCTTGATCAAATGTTTCAAGTCGTATCCTGACTCTCTGAAATCTGCCGCCAGCCAATCCAATAGTGCCGCATCCCAGGGTGGCTGGTCCATTTCATCTACCGGTTCAACCAATCCCCGACCCAGCAGTTTTTTCCAGACCCTGTTGGTAACTGTCCGGTACAAGCGGCCGTTTTCCGGTTTGGTAATCACTTGTGACAGCTTTTCCAGCCTGCCCCTGATACTATCGGCTTCTACCGATCCCAATTCCGAATAAAGGAACGCGGGTTTGGCGAACTTACCCAAAGGTTGGTCGCACCGGTTCAGTTCCAGTGCTGAATCAGCAAAAATAGCGGCAAATCCATAGGCCTGCTCTAAAGTGAGGTTACTTACAAAGCTATTGTGGCAAGAGGCGCATTTCAGGTTCATACCCATCAGGGACTGGCTGATGTTCTGAGCCGCCTGCATTTCGGGGCTTTGACTGGAATTCACGACACCACGCCATTTTATGCCTTTGATAAACCCTTCCGAATCCGCCGTGGGATTGACCAGTTCCTGTACCATAAGGTCGTAGGGTTTGTTATCCAAAAGCGAATGATAAAGCCAATCTGTAATCTGCTTGCGACCTCCGGTAATAAACCCGGTGCCTGAATAATCATTGCGCAGCAAATCATTCCAAAAGCTCAACCAGTGCTGGGTGTAATTGTGATGGTCGTTCAAAAGCTGGTCTACCAGTTTTTCTCTTTTGTCTTTCTCCTGATCCATACGGAAATCAGCTACCTGTTCCGGTGTGGGTAGCAGCCCTATGATATCGAGATACGCTCTTCTAATAAACGTCTGATCATCAACTACATGTGGCCAGTTAATGCGATTGTTGCTAAAATAACTGTCCACCAATTTATCTACCGGGTGACCGAGTGATGGCGACTCCGGTAAAGCCGGTTTGGCCAGTGCCAATGGCGCTTCCGGAAACACCTGTAAAGCCCGGTCGGCCCAATAGGCTCCCTGGTCTATCCATAGTTTGATGAGGGCAATCTGGTGATCCTTCAACACCTTGCCCTTTTTTGGCATTACCTCGTCATGGTCAGCAGGCAGTGAAACCCTGCGATAAAGTTCACTATTGGCAGAGGATCCCGCAACAATGATTTCGCCGGATTCGCCCCCCTGATAAACGCCTCTTTTGTGCTCCAGAATTAATTCACCTTTTTGCTTGTTTTCACTGTGACACTGATAACAATTGCGGGCAAAGATAGCGCGTACTTCCAGGTTTAGCCGTTCCAGGTGCATTTCGGAATAGCTATCCATTTGATTCAGTTCTGCCAGCAAGTCAGCAGAGCCCTGGTGATCATAGCTGTCTTCCTGCTGGTAGAACACCTCCGTGAGGAAGTCTTCCCCGTGTGTCAGACTGGCCCCCAGATGACTGGCTATGGTAAGAAACGATACTGTGATAAACAGGGCCATACGATAAGGGATAAGACTGGATAGTGTGCCTTTTTCAGTGAACCTCAGCAGTACCGCACAGGCAACGGCAGTGGCTGCAGTGGTTATACCCCAATTCTGATGCGACTGGACCAGAGTACCCTGGTAGTCATTGTAAGTACCCAGGAACCATCCCAATATGGCGGAAGCTACCGCAGAAGCTGCACCCAGCATCACCATCCAGTTGATACCCTGCCGTAAACCCGCTCTTTTTCCACCTACGGTTAGAAGCTCTAAAATAAAAGCTACCACCAGTAACCCGATGGGAAAATGTACCATCAACGGATGCAATCTGCCGATAAATAGTTCCATTTATTTATGATTCAGCTTTGTTAAAAATAACAGATTAATTTGATTATTTGAGCAATCGAGAAAGAGGAACTATCAGATATTTGATGTCAGGAGCTGTCGACCGGCAGCAATTTCTTCCCTTTTTATTAACTTGAAAGTGATGAAAGCCATGGTACTGTCGGAACTGGTTCAATTACAGCCGTCGTCCAAACCGCTGCAGTTACGGGAGCTGCCTAAGCCACGGGCAGGTCCTGGTCAGATACTGTTAAAGGTGCATGTTTGCGGTGTATGCCATACAGAACTGGACGAGATTGAAGGAAGAACCGCGCCTGCCATCATGCCGATGATCCTGGGACATCAAGTGGTAGGCACTGTGGCTGTATGTGGCACGAATTCTTCTATTTTCTCCAAGGGTGAAAGGGTAGGAGTAGCCTGGATATATACCGCCTGTGAAAACTGTGAGTACTGCCAAACCGGCAGAGAAAATCTTTGTTCGGAGTTTCGGGCTACCGGAAGAGATGCCTATGGTGGCTATGCCGAATATATGGTGGTTCCGGAGAGATTTGCCTACCCGGTTCCCAAATCACTGACAGATTTACAAACGGCCCCGTTGCTTTGCGCCGGAGCAATTGGTTACCGGTCACTAATGCTGACAGGAATTAGCAACGGACAGCGGTTAGGATTGACGGGGTTTGGCGCTTCTGCCCATCTGGTAATAAAAATGGCACGCTTTAAATATCCCGATTCGAAAATCTTCGTATTCGCCCGCAATCAACAACAAAGAGCGTTTGCCAGGGAATTAGGGGCGTTCTGGGTGGGAGATACCGAAGAACAACCTCTGCAGTTATTGGATGCCATTATAGATACCACACCAGTGTGGTTTCCGGTAGTAAAAGCTTTGGAGTCATTAAAACCCGGTGGAAGACTGGTTATCAATGCGATAAGGAAAGAAAATTATGATCAGCAAACATTGCTGGACCTGGAGTATCACCGGCATTTGTGGATGGAAAGGGAGTTAAAAAGTGTCGCCAATATCACCAGGAAAGACGTGGTGGAGTTTCTTCAACTGGCAGCAGAAATTCCCATAGAGCCCCTGGTTAAAGAATATTCGTTAGAACAGGCCAATGAGGCATTGATCGATCTAAAATTCAAATCGGAGAAAGGGGCAAAAGTTTTAAGAATCCCTAATTAATAATTACCTCTATCCAAAGGGATGCTGCCAGGGGTCACGGTATGGACGTTTCAATTTGGCCGTTACTTCCGGATCACCCACCACCACTTTCTTTTCGGGGTCATAGATCAGAGGCCGCCCACCCGCTTCCATGGACAGATTGGCCAGGATACAACTGGCGGTGGATATATGTCCATTCATAATGTCGGCCACCGGCTTCTTGTTTTGCTCAATGGCCGCCAGCCAGTCGATCATGTGGCGACGGGTAGCGGGGGCAGCATTCAGTTCATTGTCTTTTTCTTCAAGATCTTCCGGGTACTGCTCTTTTTCATAGAGTACGTCGAAATGTATAGGTTTGCCGTCTCCATATGGAACAAAATCAGCCTGCATGGTACTGCCAGCCAATGTGCCCTTTTCACCGAAGAGTTTAAAGGACCAGGGATATTCAGGATCCGCGGGGGTTCCCCAGCTGCGATGCTGCCACACGCAGTTCAGTTCCGGGTATTCAAAAATGGCGGACTGGGTATCAGAGATATTGGATTTGCCATCCTTTTGTACGTAGATGCCGCCGGTAGAGACGATGGTTTCAGGCCAGCCAAGATCCAGCATCCAGCGCACCGTATCCAGCATATGAACACACATATCGCCCATAATCCCGTTACCGTACTCCATAAAAGTTCGCCACCATCGACGATGAGGGATGCCATCATAGGGTCTCAGAGGTGCGGGTCCGGTCCACATTTCATAGTCCAGAAACTCCGGAACTTCCTGCAGGGGCGGATTTCCATTGGCCCTCATATGGAAGTAGCAGCACATTTCAACATGAGAAATCTTTCCCAGTAAACCGGCATCTACCACCTGTTCCTTGGCATCGATCAAATGGGGTGTGCTTTTGCGCTGAGTACCGATTTGTACTACACGGTTATACTTTTGTGCTGCGGCTACCAGTGCTTCACCTTCCATTACATCGACGCTTATGGGCTTTTGTAAGTAAACGTGCGCTCCGGCTTTCATAGCTTCAATTCCCTGCAGGGCATGCCAATGATCCGGAGAGCCAATTAACACCAGTTCCAGGTCTCCTTCTGCCAGCATCTTTCGGTAATCGTTGTACATCCGGGGTTTTTTACCGGATTTCTGTCGTTGGGCAATCAGGGAGGCATCCTCCTCCAGAAAATTCTTATCGACGTCACATATGGAAACCACTTCGACATCTGCTACCTGTATCAATTTGAAAAGGTCACTGGTGCCATACCAGCCGCAGCCAATAAGACCTACCCGCCAGGGCTTCTCCCGGTAAATAAGGTCAAAACCGTAAAGCCCGAAGGAAGATAATACCGCACTGGCAGTAGCACCTTTTAAGAAGTGCCTGCGATTGATATTGAAGTTTTCGATTTTCATTTTTCCCGTGGTGTTTAATAGAAGACAGTTTGCTTAATATACCTAAATATAACGGCTGCCTGAAATCGACCGCAAAAAAATCGCAAAAACTGTTAAAGGGTAAAGTTGAAACTGAATTTTACGGCAAAATTTTCGCCTTGTGAGTCGTCCAGATAGGTAAGTCGATGTATAGCGTCTATTCTGAACACCCGGAAAATATTCTCAATGCCATAACCCAGCTCCAGATATGGGTCATCCCCCAGGGCCTTGATGGGAGCAGTGGGCAGGCCATTAATGCCCACTTCCGAGTGCAGGTTAAGGTTATCCTCTCCGACCGTACCGGTCAGCAGGTTCATGGTGCCGACCATTCTCCATTTCAGCTTCTTAAACAGGGGCACCCTGTTCAAAAGGAAGCCCTCAAAATGGTGTTGATAGTTCAGCGAGGCATAGGTATCACTGACAAATTCGGAGAAACCCATGGTGTTGTAGGCAATTGCCACGTAGTAAGGAGATTCGTTACCCAGGTGAGCGGAGAGCAGTGGCAGTGGTACCTGACCGAAAATTTTGCTGCCGGTTACGGACAGGTCTGAAACCCCCAGAAAACCCATTTTCAGGGATTTGGTAATGTTCAAAGCAATCTTGTGATAATTAAAATCACCGCCTAAAACGTCTTTCATTCCCAGGGTATAGCGCAGCGTGATGATTGGTGAATTAATGGCACCTAAACTTTGTCTTACATTGTCGTTCTGAATCCACCTTTCGTCCCGGCTGTACCTGGTTTCAAGGGTCAGTTCGGTGGTTTCAAAATCCTGCATCAGTTCCGAGTCCACAGATCCGGGGTCTAGCCGGTAGGCATAGTTGAAAGTGCTATCAAGATCGATGGGTTGATATTGCCTGCTTCTGAGCACCACCTTTTGATTGAGTCCGCGATGCAACTCCTTTTTGAACTGCAACCTGTTTTCCCTTAAGTAATAGGGGGTTTCATAATCAATGTTCCTAAAAAAGGTTTCGAAAGCAATTAGTCTGAGGTCACCAAAAATATCATCGAAAGTTAGCCCCACCTGCTGAATGTCACGGGTGCTGTAGACACCTATTTCGGTCCATGGTTTTCGGGAGATAATGTAATCGATACCGGCACCATACTTAAGATCTTTGTCTCTGGTACCATAGGCCAGGTAGCCGCTTAATATCCATTTGTTGCTAAAGTCGATGGTGGTGCGACCCCCGAAGCGGAACCGGTTGCCTTCCAGATCATTGTTTGCATAAAAGAGGGGATAGGGCCCTGCTTCAAATTTTTTTCCCAGGTCGAAATAACCGGAACCGAGATAAGTAATCAGGTCGGTGGCCCGTTTTACCGGAGGGATCTGTTTCATGGTATCGATCATGATCATCACATTCTTTTCGGTGGTAGTTAATGGAATGTGACGGTTATTATCCCAGAATTGTCTGTCCGGTACCTGGACATCTTCCGCCATCTCGATCTTCTGATCGTAAAACCTGGTGGGATGCGGCTGATTGATTTCAATGTCTTTATTGGAAATAAAAAACTTGGCCAGTATACCGGTCATTTCATCTTTAAATCCAAACTCCTTCAACAGTTGAAAATCAGTTAATACCCGGGTTTTTACCGGTAACCAGGGACCTTCTTTGCTGGGTTCCAGTTCCTGTTGGATCTTCAGCTTTTCAATAAAATTCAGGTTGGTCACCCGGTCAACCCACAGATCTACCTGCTTTAGTGCATATTGTTCCTTGGTAACCCAAATTGAGCCGGTAAAGGCCAGATCTCCAGGCCGTTTGGGGTACAGATCAAGTCGGTAGCAAAAATGACCCTCGACCATCAGACTATCGGTTAGAAATACATCGTAATAACCATTCCAACCGTCTGCTACAGGAGAGACAAATTCTTTATTCCAGATATTCAACCAGTTTTGATAAAAATTGTACTCCTGGAAGGTGGACCCGATGAGCTGCGATACCAGGGTGCCGTCTTCAATTCCCACTCCGCTGATCTTGGTTTTTTTTATGAACTCCTTCTTCAATTCAGGGTCACTGCGAAAGTAAAAATCAGAGATGGACTCTGAAATAAACAAGGGCAAAATAGCCTCTCCGTCTTCCCCGGCAATCTGGTCCACACTGTCGATCACCTGCTTAACCTTTTTTACGATCTTTCGTTTCCTGAATTTGTCGGTCAGGTTATCCAGGTCAATTTCAATCTTGGTATAACTCTCATACTGATAGGCTTCCAAAGTGCGTTTGTCATTCTGTTCCTTATTCCGTATAACATTTCTAAGAATGGCAAAAGCCGGATTCTCCTCTGCCGTAAACACCATCTCCTCCAGGTTTTGAATGGTTTCTTCCAGTTGGAAATTGATTACCTGCTGGCCTGGTAATACCGCTTTCGATCTTGGATGGTATCCGATATAGGAGGCAGTTATGGAATCTGCGGGCTCTGTTAGTCGTAATTGGTAGTATCCGGAAAAATCGGTATTGGTGCCCAGTGAGGTACCGTTGACCACAATATTGGCAAAGGGTACCGGGTCTCCGGTTTGACTGTCAGTTACCTTTCCGGAAATGGTAATATCCTGGGCAAACGTTACTGAACAGCAACAAAGCAGAAGAATACCGGTTAAGAAGTAAAAATATGCCCTCAAATGAAATAGAGATTAATACGTTTGCTAAGGTGCTTAACGATTTTAAGTTGAAAATGGATCCGAATTTACTAACAAAGAAGGGAGAAATTAGTTTGCAACCGATGTCAAATTTGATATTGACCGCAGCCCTGTACAAAATTACAGTATTTTTAACTTTTGGGAAATTTTCGTGGGAGGCACTTCAAAGATCAGATGGGGATGCTCCAGAGTAAAAATCTTCAGTCGCTGGGTTTTTCCTTTAGGTTGGTAGGTGCCCAGCGATTTGATTGACCATTTGGTTTGCTCATTGAGGCAGTTTCTGAATCGGTGATCGAACAAAATTGGAAATCCCTTTTTACGGGTGTGGGATTGCAATCTGGCCGCGGAGTTGACCACATCTCCCAAAAGGGTAAAATCTTTCTTGTCGGATGACCCGATGTTGCCTTCCACCAAATCACCGGCGGAAATACCAATGCCACAGTAAACCAGTCTGCCAAATGCTGAACTGGAGTGCTCCCTTAAAGATTTCAGTTCAAGGATGATGGCAACAGCCGATGCCAATGCCTGCTGGCAGTCTTCCATGGGAAAGTAAGCCATAAAACCATCGCCCAGCAACTTGGATATCCTGCCATTGGTATTTTTTATAGCCTTTGAAGCAATGGAGAAGAAGGTATTGAGCAACGCCTGAAGTTCCACCAGGTCCATTTTTTCCACCAGGGTGGAAAAACCTACGATATCGGCGAACAGCACCACTTTTTCCTGCCTTGCCAACTCCCAGTCCAGCGGGTTTTCACCTTGCTGCAGTCCACTTAACACCTCATGGGGCACATAGTGTTCCATGGTGCGATAGGTGCGGGTCACCAGGTCCAGCAGATTTCTCAGGGGAGCCACCACAGGGTCCTTGCTTCGTTCCAGGGCGATGGTTTTCATGCCCCAGTCACCATACAAGCGGTGCAGCACCCCTTTCTCAACTTTTACCACGAATAACCCGGTATGTCGAGGGTCATTTTTTATTCTGTCCAGGCATTGATACAGGGCCTCAGGTTCCCCTTCCAGTATCTGATAAAACAGCCCTTTGAAATGGAACAGTACTCCGGTGAGATTGGACCTGGCATTATTTCGTTGTGAAACAGCTGCGATTTCTTCGATATCAGCATTGGAGAGTCCGGAAATACTGGAACTGATATAGGTTATTCTGTCCATATAACAAGATAACTAATTCTACGGCTTGTACAAGATGTCCCTGGAGAAGCTATAATGTCAGTTAACCGGTACTTCGGAGGCTGGGTTGACAGATATTAGTACCGGAAAAGATTTTTTAAAAAAGTGATATAAATCATATACCCAATTGGTACTGAGCAAAGTTGAATTGACGTTGAGGAAATAACTTTAAAAATTATTCTATGAGATACTTCCTGACATCGATGCTATCAATTGTCATCCTCTTACCTGTGACAGCTCAGGATTGGTTGACTTCTTTTGAAGAGGCTAAGCAGGTTGCCGATCAAAAAGACCGGCACATAATCCTGGTTTTTCAGGGGTCGGATTGGTGTGCGCCCTGTATTAAACTGGACAGAGAGGTTTGGAGCACTGAAGAGTTTAAAAATTATGCCAGTGATCACTTTGTGATGTTACAGGCCGACTTTCCCAGGAAGAAGGCCAATCAATTGCCCCAGGACCTCAAACAGCACAACAGCGAGTTAGCTGAAAAGTATAACAGGGAGGGCTATTTTCCACTGGTCGTGGTGCTTGATAAGCATGGTAACGTATTGGGAAAGACAGGTTATCAAAAAATTTCCACCAAGGAGTTCATCGAATTGCTGGTGTCTTATGAGGGTTAAGCTTTTGAGAAAGTTCATCATTTTCATTCTATTGGCCATTACCCACCATGCTGTACTGGCTCAAAATCTTTATCACCGCACCCTGAAACTGATGGGCAGCCGGTTTGATATTACCGTATCGGCACTGGATTCCGTTGCCGGTAATGGCTATATCGATCAGGCCATTGAAGAGATTACCCGTATTGAACGGATGATCTCATCCTGGGATCCGAACTCTCAAACCAGTCTGATCAATCAAAATGCCGGTATCAAGCCGATTAGGGTTGACAAAGCACTTTTTGAGCTGGTGCAACGCGCTATTGCGATATCCGACCTGACCAATGGAGCATTCGATATAAGTTATGCCTCCATGGACAAAATATGGAAGTTTGATGGAAGTATGTCCATGCTTCCATCAGCAGAGGCCATTGAATCCTCAATCAGGAACGTGGGGTACCAGCACATTGTGCTGGATCAGCTGCAGCAGACTGTTTTTCTGGAAAAACCAGGCATGAAGATTGGGTTCGGAGCAATAGGCAAGGGCTTTGCAGCCGACCAGGCCAAACTTTTATTGTCCAATAATGGGGTAGAAGCAGGAATTATCAATGCCTCCGGTGATATGAGTACCTGGGGTAAACAACCGGGAGGAGAGGACTGGAAAGTGGCCATAACTAATCCTTATGACAAGCAAAAGGCCTATGCGGTGCTGCCAATTTCGGAAGGTGCGGTAGTGACTTCCGGTAACTACGAAAAGTATATAGAAATAGAGGGCAAAAGATATTCGCATATCATTGACCCTCGAACCGGATATCCGGCCCGGGGGATACTTAGTGTTACCGTCTTTGCTTCCAAGGCGGAGCTGGCGGATGCTCTCTCCACTGCAGTGTTTGTTATGGGTGTAGCAACCGGTATCGACAGAATCAACCAACTGCCGGGGATTGAATGCATAGTTATTGACGATCAGGGGAAAATACATACTTCTGCAAACATTGAAATAAGTAAAATTTAGAAACCGTATGAAAATCAAAATCACACTGCTGACGCTTTTAATGGTGACACTAATTTTTGGTTCCTGTACTACTGTCAGGGAATATGAAAAGATCAATATCAACGATCCCGATATGGAACTCTCTACTAAAAAACTGGAACGATTCGAAATCAATTTCCAGGTTTACCGGGAAGCGGCTTCCGGAGCTAATGGCGGTAAAACCGGTGGTGGGTGTGGCTGTAACTGATGAAGGATGAAGATTAGCCTTATAATAATTTGCCTATTAGCGGGAGTGACGGTTAGGGCACAGGACAGTACCCAGTTGGTTCAGTACAAAAAGAGAGTGCTGGAATCAACTGAGGTGGATTTTTTAATGAGTTATTATACCCAGGACGGGGAGAACTCCTCGGTAGGAGGCGGGATAGGGACGGAAGAGTTAACGGATCTCACCCCTACAATAGTGGTGTCCATTCCCCTAAACGATGATGATGTTCTCAGTATCGATGCTGGAATTTCCGCATATTCTTCTGCTTCCTCCAGTAATATTGACCCCTTCGATGGTGACCGGCCGGCAGACCCCAATTACGCGTCATCCGGAGCTTCCCGCAGTGATGTTTGGGCGGGAGTAACCGGTACTTATAGTCACAGCTCCGATGACCGCAATACGATCTGGACTACAAACCTGTCATTTTCCGCAGAGTATGATTACGTTTCAATCGGATTTGGAGGAAGCTATACCCGTCTTTTTAATGAAAAGAATACGGAATTTTCGATTAAGGGAAATGTTTACCTGGACACCTGGAGTGCCATATATCCTATTGAATTGAGGGGGTACTCGAGCGCTGACAACGATGATGAAGATGATGATTACAGGTTCAATTTGGACGATTACCCAATTACAGGTAATCCGAATTACCATCCGGTTAACTTTAAACCGTTTGACAGTGAAACCAGGAATTCCTATTCAATGGGGTTAACTTTTTCACAAATCCTTTCCAAAAGGATGCAGGCACTGGTATCCATTGATGGTGTATTGCAGCAGGGATTGTTGTCCACTCCTTACCACCGGATATATTTTTCAGATATAGAAGATTCCTTCGTGGAAAACTTTCATCTGGCCGATGATGTGGAAAGACTGCCGGACCAGAGGATAAAGATTGCTGTGGGCGGAAGACTCAACTATTTTCTCAATGAAAGAGTAACCATTCGAACCTATTATCGATACTATATCGATGATTGGGATATAGATGCTCATACCCTGAGTTTAACGGTTCCGGTCAAACTATCCGACAAATTTACCGTGTATCCGAATTATCGCTACTATACTCAAACACAGACCAAATACTTTGCACCCTACAATCAACATTTGTCCACGGAGCAGTATTACACTTCAGACTATGATTTGTCCAAATTCGATGCCAGCCAGTATGGGGTGGGAATTTCATATACCGATATTTTTACCGGGTTTAAAATGTGGAAGTTTGGACTGAAGAGCGTGGATCTGCGCTACAACTATTATCAAAGAAGCAACGGTCTTACTGCAAATATTATCTCCGGAGGGCTCAAGTTTGTGCTGGAATAAGAGGCCACCACTATTCCACAGCTGAAAAATCAATAGAAATTAACCGGATCATGGTTGGTGAAAATCGTGCAAGGCTTATATTGCCGTGCTAAATACTACGAATTATGTTACAACTAAGATCTTTGTTTGTTTTTACCATTGTGGCAACATTGGGACTATGGGCCTGTCAAAACACCGGTAAAACTGATGAAAGCGAAAACAATGCAAACCAAATAATGGAATCTTCACCTGTTTCGGAAACTTCCGGTGATCAAGCGAAACTTCGACATGTGGTACTGTTCAAATTTAAGGACGGTGCCGATCCGGAGGCAGTGGAAAAAGCCATCGCAGCCTTTGAAGCTCTGCCTGGAAAAATCCCCCAGATCCGGGATTTTGAATGGGGCACCAACAACAGTCCCGAGGGACTGAACAAAGGCCTCACTCATTGCTTCTTACTTACCTTTCACAGCGAGGAGGACAGGGACATTTACCTGCCCCATCCGAACCACAAGGCCTTTGGTGCCCTGTTGGGAGATATACTGGAAGATGTAACAGTTGTGGATTATTGGACGGACTGAGTCCAGTTTGAGTTTGAGTTTGAGTGTGGGTGTGAGTGTGAGTGTGAGTTTGCATTGAGATGTGAGGGGGATTGAGTAATTTTGCCCAATGCAAATAGAAGTGCTCAAATCCAAGATACACCGGGTCACTGTGACCGATGCAGATCTTGACTATGTAGGCAGTATTACCATTGACGAGGATCTGATGGATGCGGCCAACATCATAGACGGTGAGAAAGTACAGGTGCTCAACGTCAATAACGGAGAAAGACTGGAAACCTATGTGATTAAAGGAGAGCGGGGGTCAGGTTATATCAGCCTGAACGGACCTGCAGCCAGGAGAGTATTGCCGGGAGATATTGTAATTGTGGTGTCCTATTGTTTGCTTGACTTTGAAGAAGCCAAGACTTTCGAACCAACGGTAATATTTCCGGATAGCAAAACCAATAAACTGGTCTGAATAATCCATCTGATACGGTCTTGGCTATTGTTTACTGTCTGTTTGCGCCAAAAACATCTCGGTTAATTCTTCCCGGTTAAACTCAATAGTCCACATCCCGCGCAGATCTCCCATCTCAAAGTCTATGGCCTGGTCCTGCGGATAATGTTCCCGGATCACCTGGTAAGTTTCGTCGCTTATCTGAGTTCCCACAGTACCGTGACAATTCAGGCACAGGGGATTGTTTAGCATTATAGGTTTTCCGTACAGTAAGCTGTTGTTACCAATAGGCTGTACCTGTGGTGACAGGTCTGATTTATCCTGTGACTTTTGCCGATAATCGTCCAGTAGTTGATGTTCTACTTTTGAGGGAGTATTGTTTTGATTTCGTACTTTAAGGGAGGTACAGCCTACTTCCAATTGGGAGTAGCCGGTGGTTATGGTGTCCAGTATTTTAGTGGCCGACAGGTTACAAAAGCCAACTGCATGAGAAGGTCCCCCTTCGGAGATGGCCTTTTTAAGCTGACCTCCCAGGGCCATCTGGGCCTGGTTTGAGATCCTGTTACCCTCTGCCAGGGCAAACGCCATTAACTGCTCCTGGTCTACAGTTGCTTCTGTTGGCAACTGTTGTTTGGACTGATTGTTACAGGCAGCAAGTGTTAGCAGTAAGGTTATAGTTAGGTGTCTCATAGCGGTATGGCAAATAGCTTAACTACAGAATAACATGGTAATTGTTCCCATGGATAAAAATAATAAAATATCCGCAATGCATTGGTTGGTAAACATGACCGGATCAATTTGCACCTACAGTTTAATTGATAGAAATCAGTACAAGCGAGTTACTATGATAAGAGAATTAGCCAGTATAGTCCTGGTCTTTACTGCAATCAATTTTTCAAGCCGGGCAACACCGTCAGAAGAAGTATTGATATTCCCATTCCCACAGGAGATGCGACTAACCGGGGAGGTATTCAGCCTTGACCAATCGAATGTGATAATTGTGCCAGAAAAACCCAGTGACAATGATTTATTTCTTGCTCGCTTCTTGGTAAGGGAACTAAGCGACAAGTATGGTAAGGCCATAGAGATTAGAAGTGTTAGGGAAATTCCATCTGATAAGAAAGTGATACTGATTGGCACCTATGACAATTACCTGGTTAGTGCTTATGCCAGTAATCAAAGTATCAACTTAAATGCCCAAAGCCCGGGTCCGGAAGGTTATGTGATGAACATAACTTCCAATGTGATTTTAATTGGTGGATCTGATGACCAGGGAGCATTTTATGGACTCCAATCGTTGCGGCAGTTGATTGCGAACGGGAACGGGGAGAATGTACCGGGAATGTCTGTTAGAGACTGGCCCAGGATGCCGTTCCGGGGGATACGATTATATGTGCCGGGACCGGACAATATGCCTTTTTTCAAGCGCTTTTTAAGAGACTTTATGGGCCTTTACAAGTTCAATAAGGTGATTTTGGAATTGAATTGTATGAGGTTGGATAGACATCCTGAGGTTAATGCGGGGTGGGTGGAGTTTTCAAAGTACATGAAATATACCAGGTCCAATTCAACGGAAGGTATCCGTGGTGAAGTAAAAAATTCCAGTCATTACGATGCAGGCGATGGTCAGATCATTGAAAAAGATGATGTGAAGGAAATTGTCAGGATTGCTAAAGAAAATTTTATTGAGGTGATTCCGGAAATCCCTTCCCTTACACATGGCTATTATTTGTTGACCCGACATCCCGAGTTAGCCGAATATCCGGGTGATTATTGGCCAGACACCTACTGTCCTTCGAACCCGGGTTCGTACCAGTTGACATTTGATGTTTATGATGAATACATCGAGGTTATTGACCCAAAAATGATCCATATTGGTCATGATGAATGGTGGGGAGCCCCTATAGATGTTTGTCCAAATTGCAAAGGCGGGGATTATTCCGAATTGTTTGCGCAAGACATCAATAAAATATACAAATACCTCGATGACAAAGGCATCAAAACAGCTATGTGGGGGGACTACCTGCTGGAAAGTGTCAGGAACAAGGGGCCACAAAACAGGGTCTCGTCAACAGGTGTGAAGTATCAGACCCCAGGGGCCTTGCCGCCGGCCTTGGTAAAGAGCCAGATTCCCAAGGACATTTTGATCTTTAATTGGTTTTGGGTGGATCAAAAAAAGGAGAAGGAATTACATGAATTAGGCTTTACCCAAATTTTTGGAAACTTCAAACCCAATATTAGTGCCTGGGATCAGCGATTAACGGATATAAATGTTATTGGTGGTGCCCCTTCATCTTGGGCGGCAACAAATGAATTTAATATTGGTAAAGACCTGCTATTGGACTTCCTGGGTTGCGCCAATTTGTTATGGTCATCACATACCATATCAGGGGATGATCTGCAAGAGATCATATGGCGGTTGGTTCCGACAGTCAGACATGATTTGAGTGGTAAACTGGCTCCGAGCAAAGATGGTGATCCCATTGTTCCTGTAGACATTTCCACTCATTTCAATTTTACACAGCAATCAGATTTTTATGATCCCAGGTTGGACCAGTTAGGTACAGGAACATTCAAAACACAAAACATCCTTTTTGATGTTCCGGATCTTAGTGGTAAGATAAAACCGATAATTGCGGTAGCTGCCAGGGGCAGGGGTATTGGACCTGCGTTGCCTACTGCTATAAATGCTATTCAGATAAACGAAGATGTTAGCAGCCTGATATTTTTGCATGCCACGGCACAGCAGGCGGCCAACCAGAAAGCCTATTTTAACATAGCGGATTTCTTTGACTCTTCAGACCTTATTGGATGGTATGAAGTGGTATATGAGGATGGTTATAAGATTGTTGTTCCCTTACAATACGGG
>JAUIKU010000177.1 GCA_030430675.1 Bacteroidia bacterium
CGGAGCCACTTCGGATACCTATAGCATATCCAATGCCACTCTGTCCGATGAGGGGGATTACCAGGTGGTGGTATCGAACAGTGCGGGAAGTGCCACCAGCGCGGCGGTGAATTTGGTAGTAAATCCAGTGGCACCTAAAATCCTTTCTCATCCGGATGATATTGCTATCCTGGAGGGAGGAGATGTTACCTTCAGTGTATCTGCATCCGGATCTGGTAATTTAACTTACCAATGGCAAAAAGATGGGGTGGACATTAGTGGTGCCAACTCAAAGGACTATGATTTAGCCAATGTTTCTCAGAGTGATCAGGGTAGTTACCGGGTACTGGTTGCCAATAGTGTTGGAAGCGTAACCAGTAATGATGCCAGTCTAACTATAAATCAGGCGGTAGAAGCGCCAGCTATTACAAACCAACCAAATAGCTTATCGGTAGTAGAAGGTGAAAGTGCAAGCTTTACCATATCGGTCACCGGAACGGCACCATTTAACTATCAATGGCAAAAAGATGGGATTGATATTAACGGAGCAGATTCAAAGACATATAGCATTGCCAGCACTTCGGTTGGAGATTCGGGAGATTACCGAGTGACAATTACAAATTCGGCTGGTAACGTAACCAGCAACTCAGCTACCTTGACAGTTGATCAGTTTGTACTTGCACCGAGTATCAGCAATCAGCCAGATGACCTGATAGTGACGGAAGGTGAGGGGGCAAGTTTTGCCGTTTCAGTTTCAGGTACCGCACCATTCACCTACCAATGGCAGAAGGACGGTAAAAATATTTCAGGTGCCATTTCTTCCAGATACGATATTTCTAAGGTAACCGAATCTAGTGAAGGAGATTACCGAGTAATCATCAGCAATTCAATGGGTACGGTTAGTAGCCAAAATGCAGAACTATTAGTCTTAACGGTTCCCCCTATCACGGTTTCAGCCGAAATTACTCCAGCTATATGTGAAGCAACAAATGGAAGTATTTTGTTAACTGTTAGTGGAGGTACAGCACCCTATAGTTACAGTTGGTCAACCGGAGCAACATCCAGGGATATAAGTGATGTAGGTCCGGGATCATATGATATCGTGATATCTGATGCCTCTGACAATACATTTAATGGAAGCTTTATAATAAGTCAGGTGATAGAAGACCCCAAGGTGACTTCTGAAATAACAAATGCATCTTGTCTGAACAATGACGGATCTATTCTATTGACAGGTCCCCCATTAATGAATTACTTGTACGAGTGGGATCATGGACCCAAAGGCCCTGAGCTAACCAATCTAGCTGCCGGTGATTACTTTGTAAGTGTTACCAACCAGTATGGTTGTCAGATCCGTACCAGGTATACTGTAAGCGCATCACTTGGACCGGCTAAACCACGGATAAATCAAATTGGAGATTCTCTATACGTCGAACAGGAGGCAACATCCTATCAATGGTATCTATCGGGGAATCTTATTTCTGGCGCCAACGAGTCATACCTCAACATATCGGAAAAAGGTACTTACTCCGTGGCAATCACCAATGATTTAGGATGCTCTGTTTCATCTGATCCTTACGGAGCGGAATACTCCGGAAGCCCGAATGCCAGAGTCTCCTCAAATACCATTATGGATGTGGATATCTATCCGGTTCCCGCAAGAGACGATTTAACGCTTGATATGGTGCTCAATGAGCCTAACCCTGTACAGATTCAGATCTTTGATTTGAGAGGGACATCGAAAATGACTGATCAAGTTGTGTCGGGGTCGACCACAGTTAGTACCGTAATTGATGTATCAAGATATCGCAGAGGAATTTACTTGATTAAGATAAATGCCGGCGATGAAACTTTAGTTCGGAGATTCATAAAACTTTAGTGGAATCCTGGTCTGAACTACCCTGTTCCCGGTTTTTAATTCCAAGATGAAACAATTCATCAAAGTACCGTTTATTTTGTAATGACAGAAAACCCAAGCTTAGGAATTGTAAAGAAAGTATCAAGGTTGTCCCCCCAACAAAGAAAGAATAGGGACGCTCCTGGAAAACTAACGCCACAGCCTTGGTTAGTTGAGATTCAAATCCTGAGGATTCGGCTACTACCAACGGGAATGCTTCAAAAGTATTAATGAATATCCAACTGATAACATAAATACATACTATCAATATCCCGGTTCCGATTGCCATAAAAAAAGCATAGGGGCGAAATATAAAGCTGGTAACCAATCCGGAGAGTATTCCTTTGAATATTCTCAAACTACTGGTCCTTTGCTTTCCCATAGCTTTTTGAGCAGACCAGTCAAGATGGGCAGGGATCTCAACTATCCTGGCCCTCATAATATTTGCTTTCTGGATTATTTCCGGGTTGATATCGTAAGAGGTGGCCTTGAGGTTCAGACTGCGAAGAAACTTGCCATTGTAGGCTCTTGCCATGCTGGTGAAAGTATAGATATTAAGGTTTGAGGAAACTCTCATGATGCGGTTCACCACCTTACTCAATAGTAACCTCATAAATGGCACCGCAGTATTCTTGCCACCCTTCATATAAGGTGACGCTATCACTATATCGGCCTCCGTTTCTTCAATTTCATCTAACAATTTTTCAATATGATCTGGAGCATAGCTTAAATCTATGTCCAATACTATTATATAATAGCCTTTACTGTGCTTGAAACCTGTCATCAGCGCTCCACCCAGATTTCGGTTTCTTTTATGATGGATGACCCTGATACTGCTATTTTTGGTTGCGAGATCATCTGCTATTGTACCGGTTTGATCTGAGCTTCCGTCGTTAACAATAATGAGTTCAAAGGAATATCGTTTGGTTAATGAACCCAGGTATTTTAATAAAGTATTAACATTTTTTTCCAGGATTGCCTGTTCGTTAAAGGCAGGCAGTATGATAGAGACCAAGCAATTTGTTTTCTGGCTGTACATATCAAGTATTTTTCTCTTTCATGTTTTGGTAAGTTTCCTCCAGTGCCTGAAATTCTTGTTCTGAAAGTTTTCTGGTATTGGCAACCTTTAAGGGTTGTAACTCCTTTGCTAATTCGACAGGATCCAGAGTAACATTGAGGCATTGTTTGGCAATGCTACTGACAAATTGGGCAGGATTCGCACAGAATTCTTCGTAGGGAAGAATAATAAATCGATTTGAACCGATCTTTTCTTGCTGCATCCTGTTCATATTTATGTGCTTATCTACCTGATGGCAGATGGCTTCCAGGTGATTTAAGGAACCGTTCTGGTTTTCATCGAACTCGACTCCATAACCGACTTTTTCATCGGCATTTATAAACCTTCTGGCAATTAGATGTGATTGAGCAAGGTATAAGGGGTTGCGGTCCAGGCATATAAAATAAGCATCTTTTAGCACGGGGGCCACCAGGTCCGCATAGGCATTGAGGCTATTGTTCTTACAAACCACAGGCTGATTGCTAAAGTCTTCTACAGCATTAAAGAATTCCTTCATTTCCAGAGCCTTGCTGTCTGCTAATGTTTTTGGGATTTTTTTCCTGTCTTTTCCAAACCACCGGTCCCAAAAATATAAAGCGTCATTCGGACTGCCGAGGCGACTGGTCCTCCCATAGAAAGACCTGAAATCAATTTTCTGGTTACTATTCTTAACAAACGGTTTAAAGAGCTTTAATGCAGTGATAGGGGATCTGGGGAATATACTGGTTAGGTTATTGAAATAGTATACAGGAAGATGTCGTATCAATACTTGGGTTACCAAGGTGGTTCCACTTCTGGGAGGACCACAGACAAATATTTGAGGAAGTGTTGAGTCAGGTGCCTTTTGGTATTTTTTTTTCTCAAAATACTGGAGGAGCAAATCCAGTGGAGTGAAAAAGATTCCCAGGCTGGCATAAATCATAGCCAGCCAAGCCTCTCCTTTACCAGACCGGATTAGGTTGGATGCCAATTTCCAAATATTATTAAAGTTGGAAGGAACAAATGTGTGTAACCAACGTTTCATCTCCATTAGGTTGTTGAATATTCATTCATAACGTCGCATATTTTAAGCGGATTTCAACGGAAGTTCACTGGTTTTTACATTTCCGTCATCTAGGATCGATTGTGCATGCTTGGCCATGGTAACTGGGTGGTAATGCTTTTTAAGCAGGTCCATGACCTTGCTCATTACCTTTAACTTTTTTTGACTTTCCATATTCATAGCCGGGAAAAAAGATAAGGCGGTTGTGTCATCGTGGCCAATAAAGTCAAGGGGATGAAGTAAAATGGATGGCTGGATACGGAATAATTTTAAAAGAAATATAACAAATCGGAAGTAGCTAATCCCAAGTAGCGGGCTAAAGGAGCTAAGGTAGAGTATGTAGCTGGTATGTATGGGAACTTTGAACAATGGCATGGTAGTTACCGGAATTTCCAGCAATTGCATATTGTTAATCTTCCATTGATAAGGTCTTATTGATCTAAACCCATCTTTCCAACTGCCGAATAATCCTTTTCTCTGCTCTTTTTCTTCTTTCGACAGTTTGCTGGTAGAAAGGAAAAAAGCTCGTGCCAAGGGATTGAGTATATTTGGAAAAGTGGTAGCATCATATACATACCCGCGTTCGGCCAGTACCTTAATTACTCTGGGTGAAAAACTAAAGCCAGGTCCACGAAACCCTTTTGGTTTTACGCCTGTCGCTTGAGATATGTGGTTTTCAGCGATCTCCAGTTCCTTATGAATGTCTTCTTCAGAGTACAGATGAAGCCATGGGTCATGATGGAAAGTGTGGTTACCTATATCGTGACCTCTATTGGCAATCTCACGCAAAACCTCCTTATTATGGTCGAATTTCGCGTCTTGAGCCACAATAAAAAAGGTTATGGGAATTCCCTTTTTGTCAAGGAAATCCAGAATGCGGGGTATGGCATAATCCAGATAGGATGGATATTCTTTCCACTGATCATCACCATGAGTTTTTAAGTACGTCCACTTGTCATCAAGATCTAAGGATATGCTAGCAAATGTTTTTCTCATTGATTTAAATTGCCTTGTTAAACTCACTTTCTGCCCCGGTAAATTGTTTGAGATTCTCGTGAAGAAACCTCTCAACATGCTTGGCCACGGAATTATTATTTAAGGTATCATTTACGAATTGTGAAGTATTTAATACGTAAAAATCCTCATGTAAAGTCTCGATGGAAGGGATTGTTTTCGAATAGTTCAATACCTGTAGCGGCTGAACCCTTCTTGCCTTGTTAATATGGACAGAGACAATATTCTCGGAATTGAAACCAGGATAAAGCTTGCTAAATCCTTCCATAAATACCTTCCTGATATCCGTAACTTCATCGTCCAAAATAGGATCAGATGCATTTACATATTTTGGAAAATATGTGATGTATTGTTCACCTGTATATTCATTGTCAACCAGGCTGCTCATACCAATAACCCCGGTAAAGGGGATGGAATGATCTGCGATGTTCAGTACGTAATATGGAGAGATAGGCTTTGTAGTAACAAGCACCATGCATACCACTCCCAGATAGTTTATATCCGATAGGTTTTTTATCTCAACCAACTTAGGACTAACGGTATTTTTCAACAGTGTTGTAGGTCCGGTAAATACGACTTTGTCAAAACTTCGGTTCATTCCACCATAGTGGACAGCGATTTTCCCTGTTGTGTCTAGTTCAACGTTATCAACACGGGTTGACAGATGAATTTTACCTTTGTTGTTTTCCACTATTTGGGCAAGTTTGTCGAAGACAGATTTGTAACCTCCTTTGAGAAAACCCATTTCCTCCTTATTGGCATTCTCTCTTGCTTCGAACAATCTTTTTATATAGCTCCAAATAAAAACTGCGGAGACTTTGTCGTGGAATTCACCTAATTTTGCCAATAGAAGTGGTTTCCAAAACTTCTCATAGTTTTTTGATCCACCGGTTTTGATCAGCCATTGCTTAGAAGTGATCGTTTCTAGTTTTTCCCAGTCTTTTAGCATGGAGCCGTAGTAAATAGTAAAGGCCAGCCGTATTTTACTTAGTAAGTCCAAGGGTGGAAAAGTTAAGAATTCTGCACTACTACTAATGGAATAAAATTGTTGATCAACGTAATAGCCAGTTCTGGTCTTTTTCCACTTCAAAGAATCGCCCAGCCCACATTCCTCCAGAAATGACAAAAGGTAGTTGTCATTTGGCAGAATCACGTGGTAAAATCGATCCCAGAAGAAATCACCGTAATTTTCCCAGGTAGCCAGGCCACCTAATTGATCTTGGCTTTCAAAGATCTCTACCTGTATGTTTTGTGAAGACAGCTTTGTTGCCAGGCACATACCCAGAAAACCACCCCCGATAATACCTACAGTCATTTATTTACAGAGGATTTAGTTCGATCTTTCTGCCATTCAAAAGTTCTTCGAAGCCCCTCTTCCAAGCCTACTTTGGCAGTGACGCCCAGTAGATTCGAAGCTTTCGTAGTATCAGGAACCCTTCTCATTACATCCTGGTATTTCCTGCCTTTTGATATACTGTCATATGGAATGAACTTTATCTTGGCATCACCCGGAGTACCTGAAATTTTTTTAATCAATTTGGCCAGCTCCAGAATTGTTATTTCCTGATTGGCACCTATATTGAATATTTCTCCATTCGCCTTAGGGTTAATGGTAGATTGATAAATTCCTTCAACGGTATCCTGTACGTATGTAAACGTCCTGGTTTGTGAACCATCTCCATGAATCGGAATTTCAGTATCCTTTAGCACACAGTCAATAAAAACAGATTGCGGGCCACCCCACCAGCTCAAGTGCTGGTTCGGACCGTACGATCCAAAGAATCTTAACAATACCACCGGAAATCCGAAATCTTCCATGTAGGCCAATGCCAGGTGCTCATCAAAAAGTTTGGATACCGCATAGGCCCACCTTGGTACTTTGCTGCTACCGATTAGACTGTTGCCGTCTTCTACAAAGGGAATATCCGGACTCATTCCATAAACATCAGAAGTTGAAGCCAATACACATTTGCAGGACAATTCTCTAGAGAAGTTCAATATATTCTCTGTGCCCTTGGCATTGATGGTAAGGGTGTCAACCGCTTTGCCATAACGAGGGATTTTAAAAGCAGCCAGGTGCACGATGGCGTCGAATGACTGCCCAAGGTTAGTTAGGGTGTCCGGGTCAACTACGTCCGCTTCAATAAATTGAAACCTATCGTGGTTTAAGAATGGCTGTATATTGTCAATCGATCCCATAGAAAGATTGTCAATGCCCACTATTTCGTGTCCCTGGTCGATCAATTTTTTCAACAAATTAGAACCTAAAAAACCGGCCACTCCGGTAACTAATATTTTATCGATGGATTTTGAGATCATCTGGTAGTATCATTTTGATATTGAAACTACAAAGTAAATCAACATATTTGAATTATACAAAATAATATTAATTAAATATAATTTTAATACTACAGTTATTACTTCGGAACTTGTAAAATAAAGGTTATCTTCTACAGTGTAATCCTGTAAGCTTTAAGCGGTGTTGCAACTATTTATTTGGTTAACGATAAAGTAACAATTGTACGATTCTAATTTCTGATCCTCGAATCAGTTTTAACTGTTTTCAATAAACAGTATTGTAATCGTTTGATAGCCAACAAGGTAAAATGAAAGAACCAGTTATCAGCAAGTTTTAAAGAAATTGAAATATTAAAAAAGTAACAATATATATTATAAAAATACCATAAAATATTGTGATTGGAGATCAATAATGCTATTTTTGTTAACCTAATAAATTGGATTACCTAACGAATACCATAGTTGACAGGATAAGCTAAAGCGTAACAGTCGATCCAGAGCGAGTTACAATCTTGTTATTTCCTTTAGTATTCTACGGATGTATTGTTACTGCCATGTACCTAGAAAGAAGGATTGTTCGATTGATACTACTACTCCCTGTAGTTTGCATTATCATGAATTCCTCGGTCTTGGCCCAGCCAACCGGTTTTATAGACTCACGAATCAGCAATAATTTTGATCTGCCAGTTGGTTTGACCTTTGATGAGAGTGGAAGGATGTATGTATGGGAAAAAGGAGGGAAGGTGCATATCGTGGAGAATGGTGTTAAACTTCCAACACCGCTGCTTGACATATCTGAAGAGGTTAGAAATTACAAGGACTATGGGTTTCTTGGGTTTGCACTTGATCCGAATTTCAGCAGCAATGGTTATTTCTATTGTCTGTATGTAGTTGACAGGCATCACCTATTAAACTTCGGCACTCCATCCTATGACCCTGAAGCAGATGATACATTCGGCCCAACCATAGGTCGTTTAACCCGCTTCACGGCAGATGCTTCTAACAATTTTAATAGTGTGGTTCCTGGTAGCAGGTGGATAATGATTGGTGACACTCCAGGCTCAGGATTTCCACTTTTAAATACCACACACGGTGTTGGGTCCATTGTGTTTGGGCAGGATGGTACTATGCTGGTTTCCTGTGGAGATGGAGCTAGCCCTGGGGGGGAAGATACCGGAGGAGATGCCTTTGGAAGTTACGGAACTCAGGCTTTAGCAGATGGCATTATTTCCGTAAAAGAAGATGTTGGTGCCTACCGGGCACAATTGCTTGATTGTCTATCAGGTAAAATTCTTAGGATTGATAAGACTACAGGTTTAGGTATCCCCAGTAATCCATTTTATGACGCTGCAAATCCAGGATCAGCCAAATCTAGAGTTTGGGCCATGGGCTTCCGGCAGCCCTACAGGTTTACACTGAAACCTGAAAGTGGCAGTCATAACCCTGGTGATGGTAATCCGGGAGTGTTGTATGTCGGTGAAGTTGGCTGGGGACTCTGGGAGGAGTTAAATGTGGTAAAAGAAGGTGGAATGAATTTTGGCTGGCCGGTTTATGAGGGCATGCAGTTAGATTCCAGATATTTAGTTCTACCTATTGAAAATCAAGACGCCCCAAACCCATTGTATGATGGAAGTTCATGCACTGCTCAGTATTTTACATTTCACGATTTGATTGTTCAAGAAACGCTAAATCCCACACCCTCATTTCCCAACCCTTGTGACCCTCTTCAGGAAATTCCATCGACCATTACAACTTTTATGCATAGAAGACCGGCGTTAGATTGGAAACATGACCTTTCGGGTCCTTCAAGAACCGGTATTTTCAATGGCAATGATGCCGCTGTAATTAATATTGGGGCTCCAGGGTCACCGGTATCCGGTCCCCAGTTTGGAGGCAACGCCTCCATTGGGGGAGTATGGTACACCGGAACTTCATTTCCAATGGCGTATCAGAACACCTACTTCCATATTGATTACAGTGATAATGGTCAGTGGATTAAGAATTTCAAGTTTGATAGCGGTAATAATCCGACGGAGGTCACTGATTTTATGGACAAACAAGGAGTCGTTTGTATGACCATGGGGCCGGACGAGGCACTCTATTATGTACGGGTATTTGGAAATGAAATCCGTAAGATTGAATATAATCCCGGAGGTAATCAGGTTCCTACCGCTATCATAGACGCCGATAAAACTTTTGGACCAGGACCACTAAACGTTCAGTTCAATGGCAACCAATCTTTCGATCCCGAGAGTGGGCCTTTAACATACGAGTGGGACTTTGGAGATGGGTCACCGGTAGTTACCACTGTCAATCCAAGTCACACTTTTGCTGGAAGTGGTGGACAACCAGTTTCATACGCAGTTAGTTTGACGGTATTTGATAATCAATTAGCTTCCAATACCACAAGCATAATAATATCAGTAGATAATACTCCTCCTTCTGTTGATATAACCAGTCTTAATGACGGTGATATATATCCATTAGATCAGGGAAATATACTCTATGATTTGATTGCAAATGTTTCTGACGCTGAGCATTCCTCTGGTGATCTATCCTATTGTTGGCAGACAATCTTATATCACAATGACCATTTTCATGAAGATCCTTGTGATAATAACACCGCTACCACTACTTTAGTTAGCCCTTTGGGTTGTGGTGGTGAGTCGTATTTCTACCAGGTAAAATTGGAAGTAACCGATATAGCAGGATTATCAACAACCGATAGTGTTTTTATATATCCTGATTGCGGACCCCAAAATCAGACTATTGATTTTGATGAACTCTCGGATAAACTGAGTTCAGACCCTCCTTTCCAAGTCCTAGCATCTGCTTCTTCATTTCTTCCGGTTAGTTTCAGTGTTCTCTCTGGACCTGCCAGTATCAATGGAAACATTGTGACGCTCAATGGAACTCCCGGGACGGTTACAATCAGGGCAAGTCAATCCGGAGACGCAAATTTTAATCCGGCACCAAATGTAGATCAAAGCTTCGATGTGTATGACCCGGTGAATTTGCCTACGCCCCTGGCTCATTGGCCTATGGACGGAGACGGCACAGACATAGAGAACGGCCATGATGGTACTCCCAGCAACGGGGCCAATTTTTCTAC
>JAUIKU010000178.1 GCA_030430675.1 Bacteroidia bacterium
CCGGATACCACGATATCGGCTTCGGGCAATAGCACTTCCCCACTGGCACGATCTGTGGAAGTGATTTTAACTTTGAAATCTTCTTCGGAAATAGCCGGGTTGAATGTTTCCACCTGGGCAGGACCACCCTCACTACTGATTGGTACGGTATTTTTCTTCAGGGTAAGTACTCGACGCGGCCCTGGTAGTACCACCTGCTCATATGCCTTTCCGGTATAGATACTTCGCTTTACCTGAAATCCATCCGATTGCTCCGGCAGTTCCACCACGTTGGAAGCCATACTGGCATCAACCAGCACCGAAACCCTGGGGGCTACTGCATCTGCCAGAGAAGACTTGGCCATTACCAATATGTCGGCCTGGCTGTGTTCCATTGCCTGTGCCAATACCTTGGCATAGGCTTGTATCACTCCCTGGTCCAGTGCCGTATCAGGTGCATGAAGCACTTTAATGGCTCCATTGGCTCCCAGGCTTAACAGTTCATCCTGGTCGAAAGAACCCAGTGCCAGGGCCACTACCGGAGGCTGCCCCATAGCAGCAGCATAACTCACCGCTTCTCTACTGGAGCTCTTGACCTTACCCTGATCACTCTCTACAAAAACAAGTACAGACATTTGTATCTCTTATATTTCTCAGATGACCTTCACTTCATTCTTTAGCAGATCCACCAGTTCTTCCACCTGGTCGGCATCGATCATTTTTATGGATCCTTTTGGTGGTGGCAACTCAAACCTGACAGAATTGGTGCCTTTGGTTGCCTCAACTGGTTCCAATACCTCCAGGGGCTTGGTTCGCGCCAACATGATACCCCTCATATTGGGGATTTTCCATTCGGCAATCGGTTCCTGGCAACCTGCAACCAGAGGCAGAGCCGCCTCAACATGCTCGGTCCCACCTTCGATCTCACGCACCATCTTGGCTACCCCATTGTCGATATCCAGCCGCATAACCGGTGATACCGAGGGCATGTTTAACAGCGCCCCCACCATCCCGTGCACCTGCCCCCCATTGTAATCGATCGACTCCCTTCCCATCAGGATAAGGTCATAACCCTTCTCTCTAGCCACATGGGCAATTTGCCGGGCTACGTAAAACGCATCTTCCGCCGGGGTGTTGATGCGTATGGCATCATCCGCACCAATTGCCAAAGCCTTTCGTATGGTGGGATCAGCTTCCGCACCTCCCACATGTAAGGCCGTTATACTGGCATCCAGTTGATCTTTAAGTTCCACCGCCCGTGCCAAAGCATAGTCATCGTAGGGACCAATAATGTATTGAACCCCTGCTTCATCAAATTTGGTGTTGTTATCCGTAAAGGCAATACGGGAGGTGGTATCCGGGACATGGGTAATGCAAACCAGTATTTTCATACCTGTGAGTTTGTGTAACTGTGTTGGGGCCGAAGTTACTTAAATCTTGAAAAATCAACGGGTCAGAAATACAGAATTTAGCAGACGTGTAAGATCGGCTATTGCTTACCGAACTTCACTACCAGTTTTCCCAATTGCTCAACCTGTTGCATTCGGTCAAACGCTTCGATTACCTGTTCAAATGGGCGTTCTGAATCAATTATTGGGTTTAACTTGTTCTTGGCCACAAACTCAATCATATCATGAAACTCCTGATCATTGCCCATGGTAGTACCCTGGAGTGTTATTTGATTCCAAAACAGCCGATAAAGATCCAGACTGGGAGTCAGTCCGGTAGTAGCCCCGTAAAAAACAATGGTACCCCCCGGCTTGGTTAACTTGATCAACTTGTTCAACTGGGCCCCTCCTACACTGTCGATAACCAGGTCGAACTGAATGTTATCAGCCAATGCCTGCCGGTCCCATTCCTCCTGGTAGTTATATCCCTGCTCAGCTCCCTGGTGGAGCATTTGCTTTAATTTGTCCGGCGACCCGGAAGTAACGGATATGGCGGCTCCGGCCGCTTTAGCCCATAAAAATGCCATTTGGCTTACACCTCCTCCGATCCCGGTAATTAAAACCCGCTGCCCTCGCTGCAATCCACCTTGTCTGAACAGAGCCCGGTAAGCCGTCAGACCCGCTAAAGGCAGAGCCGCCGCCTCCGCATCAGTCAAATGATCCGGTTTTTCTACCAGCCGGTCCACCGGCACGGTGATATACTCCGCTAAGGTTCCGTTGGTAGGCATTCCCAAAACCTCATAGGAAGATGACTGACAATCGGGATTGTCACCCCAATTCACATTGGGATTGATAACAACAGTTTTACCCACCAATTGCCGGTGTTGTTCGTTACCTACCTGCGCTACCAACCCACACCCGTCCGATCCCAAAGTAGTGTTAAATGTGATGTTTGGATATTTCCCCTGCCTGATCCATTGATCCCTGCGGTTCAACGCAGCCGCTTTCATCTTCACTAATGCCTGTCCCGGTTGAGGGGGCGTGGTATCAACCGATACCAGGGCTATCTCCCCTGCTCTAACAATTTGAAGTGCTTTCATATAGTTTTAGAACGGTGCTGGATTGGGGTCGCCATCCTCAGACCCTTCATCGGGATCTTTGGGATTACTTTTGCTACTCAATGTAATGGTACCTGGCCCTTGCATATCGCCAAAGCCTGTACCGGGTAGGTCATACCCTCCTGTCCTTGTTCCGAAATTAAAATCCTGGTCAGTGAATTTCGTGTATTTGCCGATAAATTTCAACTGAGCGGTATCAAGTGACCCGTTGCGATGCTTGGCTATGATCACTTCTCCCAATCCATGAGTTGGCTGGCCGTTTTCATCTTCGGTAATTCCATAATATTCAGGCCGGTACAGGAACATCACCAGGTCTGCGTCCTGCTCAATGGATCCCGACTCCCTCAGGTCGGACAACTGGGGTCTCTTGTCTCCACCACGGGTTTCCACCGCCCGGCTTAATTGAGACAGTGCCAACATCGGAACATTGAGCTCCTTGGCGATATTTTTTAAAGCCCGGGATATAGAGGCTATTTCCTGTTCGCGATTGCCACTGTTTCCCCTGGTACTCTCTCCTGTCATCAACTGTAAGTAGTCTACGATAATGAGTTTTACGTCATGCTGCGCCTTTAACCTGCGGCATTTTGCCCGCAATTCCAGGATAGACAGTGCCGGAGTGTCATCAATAAAGATCGGGGCATTACTCAATTTTGCAGTTTTGTGAACCAGTTGTTCCCACTCATAATCCGCCAGAGTACCTTTTTTAATTTTATCACTTTCCAGCTCAGCTTCTGCAGAGATGAGTCGATTGACCAGCTGAACGTTGGACATCTCCAGGGAAAATATAGCTACCGGTTGATTGAAATCCACCGCAGCATTCCTCATGGCCGATACTACAAATGCCGTTTTACCCATACCGGGCCTGGCCGCAATAATTACCAGGTCCGAATTCTGCCAACCAGAGGTAATGCGATCCAGTGCAGAAAAGCCCGACGGCACTCCCGTCAGTCCGTCCTTGTGGTCCTTCCGGGCCTCCAATTCATTGAGCGCCTCACGCATAATCGAGCGCATATCGGCGTAATTTTTCTTCACGTTGGACTCGGATACCTCAAACAGTGCCTGCTCCGTACGATCCAATAGTAAAAAGGCATCGGTGGTATCTTCAAAAGCCTCCTTTTGAATTTCGGAAGATATCCTGATAAGCTCCCTTTTAATGGCCATTTCCGCTACGATCCTGGCATGAAATTCCACATTGGCGGCGCTATTCACCCTGCTGGTCAACTCCGTCAGATAGTAGGCTCCTCCCACAATCTCCAGTTTACCCAGCTCCCTCAACTGATTAGCCACGGTAAGCATGTCGACCGGCTCCGAGTTATTGAAAAGGTCTACAATGGCCTTATATACTTCCTGATTGGCATCCTTGTAAAAGCTTTCCGGTTTTAAAATATCAATTACCGTGGTCAGTGCATCCTTTTCCAGCATTAACGCACCTAAAACCGCTTCCTCCAGCTCAATGGCCTGAGGAGGCAGCTTTCCTAAATTTCCCGCAAAATCTGTAATAAATCCCTTTCTGCTTCGCTTGCCCAGGGCGGTCGATCTTTCTGATTCCATTTACTCGCAGTATCTCATTAAACGCTCAGTTGCAAACCTACTCAAATCCTGCCATTCCTTTTCAACACTTTTTAAGTGGAATTATCCACAGGTGTGACGGGATTGTGTACACTCGTAATTTAGTTATCCACAAAGATATCCACAAGGGCGGTGTGGGCAGTTGGTAGTTGGCAATCTGAGTTGGCGGTATGCATAGGCAGTGTGGTACTCTGTACCGGGAAGCAAAACACATTTCTCTATGCCCTATGCCCTATGCTCTATGCTCTATGCTCTATGCTCTATGCTCTATGCCCTATGCCCTATGCCCTATGCCCTATGCCCTATGCCCTATGCTCTATGCTCTATGCTCTATGCTCTATGCCCTATGCTCCCCCGATATATATCGGGGCTCCATGCCCTATCCCCAAGATTTTAGATTATAGATTTTAGATCTTCAGCATTTGTTCTAATTTTAAGCCGTTCGCTATGTTAGCTAAGAATTCAAGAGTACATTTTATTGCTATCGGAGGTTCGGTAATGCATAGCCTGGCTCTGGCGTTACATCAGGCTGGTATTGAAGTAACCGGATCGGATGATATGATCTTCGAGCCATCGAAGAGCCGGTTGCATGCATTTGGTCTGTTACCTGCGGAAATTGGCTGGTCACCGGATCGAATTCATCCGGATCTGGATGCGGTTATTCTGGGTATGCACGCCAAGGAAGACAATCCGGAACTGGCCAGAGCACGCGAGCTCGGTCTGCCGGTATTTTCCTATCCGGAGTTCATTTTCCAACAATCACTGGATAAGCAACGCATAGTTATTGCAGGTAGTCATGGCAAGACCACTATTACTTCCATGATCATCCATGTGCTTAACTATTGGAATCGTTCATTTGACTTCGTGGTAGGTGCACATCTGGATGGATTTGACAATACCGTGCAACTCAGCGAAGCACCTATTATAGTAATTGAAGGAGACGAGTATCTCACCTCCACGGTTGACAAGACACCTAAATTTCTTAAGTACCAACACCACATCGGCCTGGTCAGCGGTGTGGCCTGGGATCATATCAATGTATTCCCCACCATTGATGAATATGTTAAGCAATTCGATCTGTTTGCCGATGCCACACCTAAAGCCGGAAGCCTGGTGTATTGCGAAGAAGATGACCTGGCCACGGTGATTTGTGGCAAACAGCGGCCCGATGTTACTTCCATTCCCTACCAGGAACATCCTTCTACCATCAAGAAGGGAAAGACTTATTTAATAACCGACAACGGCGAAGTTCCGGTAAAGGTATTTGGCAAACACAATATGCAGAATTTCAGCGGTGCTAAGGCCGTGTTGCTTAAAATCGGCATCACTGCGGAACAATTCTATGAAGCCATCCCTTCTTTCAAAGGGGCCCGCAACCGGTTGGAACTGGTAAGTAAAAACAACCACACGGTGATCTTCAAGGATTATGCCCACGCCCCCTCCAAACTGGCTGCTACTACAAAAGCATTGAAAGAACAATTTCCCGATAGATCATTGGTCGCTTGTATCGAACTTCATACCTACAGCAGTCTGAATAAAAAATTCCTGGACCAGTATAGCGACTCTTTCGAATCAGCGGATATTCCCATTGTCTACTACAATCCGGAAATAATCGCTCACAAAAACCTGGAACCAATTTCCAAACAAGAGGTGAAAGAAGCTTTCAACCGCAAAGATTTAATGGTGTTTGATGATATCAATGAACTGGAGCATTTCTTGCTAAAGCAGGACTGGATAGGTAAAAACCTGTTGATGATGAGCTCCGGTAACTATCATAACCTAAGTATTAAGGTACTGAGCGACGCTATCCTGGAATCTTCCTAGTTCATTATGACATTGCATCTTAAAAAACCCCTGGCAGTATTCGACCTGGAAACCACCGGCACCGATATTGTCGATGATCGTATCGTTGAGATAAGCGTGGTTAGAATGATGCCCGATCATTCGATTACCACCAAAACCCAGTTAATCAACCCCCAGATGCCGATCCCCCTTGCTTCCAGTCTGGTGCATGGGATTTACGATGACGATGTAAAGGATGCTCCAACCTTTAGACAGGTGGCAAAAGACCTTAGCAGGCTCTTTGACGGCTGTGATTTGGCGGGATTCAGTATCATCAAATTTGATGTTCCTATCCTGGTAGAGGAGTTTCTGCGGGTAGAAGTAGATTTTGAATTAAAAAACAAGCGTCTGATCGATGCACAACGAATTTTTCACCTGATGGAAAAAAGAAATCTATCTGCCGCTTATAAATTTTACTGCCACAAAGAGTTGGAAGATGCCCACAGTGCCGAAGCGGATACCGCGGCAACTTTGGAAATTATTTTGGCCCAAACCGAACGATATCAGGGTAAATCGGTCTATGATAACCTGGGCAAGGAATTGGGTAAAGTTGAAAACACGGTAGACTCTTTAGCAGCCATCACCCACACCAAAATGGTGGACCTGGCCGGAAGGTTTGTGCTTAATCCGGAAAATGTGGAAGTTTTTAACTTCGGCAAATACCGGGGTAAGCCCATTGTGGAGATCCTGGAAAAAGAACCACAGTACTATGACTGGATCATGAACGGCAAATTCCCCCGTGATACCAAAAGAAAACTGACCGAAATAAAACTCCGCTCTTTTAACCGTTAGACAATTTCGAAAATTTTTTTATTCTGATCGTGGTGTGTAATTTCGAGCCTTCTCACAGTTGGTGCAATTAGCCTATGCCAAAAACAATTATTGTTTCTAACAGGTTACCGATAAAGGTTACCAATGAAAATGGCCATTTGCGATTTAAGGCCAGTGAAGGTGGCTTGGCCACCGGGTTGGGATCAATCTACAAATCGGGAAATAATCTGTGGATTGGCTGGCCCGGATTACTGATCAATCAAGGAATTGAAAGGATAAACGTCACCGAGAAACTTAAACAGGAAAATATGCACCCTGTGTTTCTCACCAAGGATGAGATCAAGAACTATTATGAAGGCTTTAGCAATGAAACCCTGTGGCCTATTTTTCACTATTTCAGTCAGTATTCGGTTTATAATGAAACTTTTTGGGAGTACTACGTTCAGGTAAATCAAAAATTCTGCGATGAAGTGGTTTCCTTTGTGGAAAGCGGCGATACTCTTTGGATCCACGACTACCAATTGCTGCTATTACCCGAAATGATCAGGCACAAGTTTCCGGAATTGAGCATTGGATTCTTTTTACATATTCCATTCCCCAGTTATGAAATGTTCAGATTGCTGCCCTGGAGACGGGAATTACTGAATGGCATGCTGGGCTCTGATCTGGTGGGATTCCACACCTACGACGATATGAGGCACTTTTTAAGTTCGGTGAGTCGACTTGCCGGATTTGGATACAGTACCGGACAAGTCAACAAACCCGACAGGAAAGTAATTGTGGATGCATTTCCCATGGGAATTGATTACAATAAATATGCGGAGGCGGCAGCGGCTCCGGAAACCATCGAACGTGAGATCAGGTATCGTACCTCCCTGGGTGATCAGCAACTGGTTTTATCAATTGATCGACTGGATTATTCCAAAGGAATCCCCCAGCGATTAAAAGCATTTGAAAGATTCCTTTACAAGTATCCGGAGTTTAAAGAAAAAGTATCCCTGGTAATGCTGGTGGTTCCCTCCAGGGACAAGGTTACCAAGTACCAGGAATTAAAAGAGGAAGTTGATCTGCTGGTGGGGAGAATCAATGGCCAATTCGGAAGAATCAACTGGACCCCAATCCACTATTTCTATCGCTCACTTCCGCTGGAGGCTCTAAGTGGCTTCTACCGGATGGCGCATGTGGCTTTGGTCACACCCATGAGAGATGGCATGAACCTGGTGTGTAAAGAGTTTATTGCCAGTAAATTAAACAAGAAAGGCGTTCTTATTTTAAGTGAAATGTGTGGCGCTTCCAAAGAGCTCTCAGAGGCAATACTTATTAACCCGAACGACATCAATGCTATGGTAGAGGCACTGCACACCGCTCTCACCATGCCGGAAAAGGAGCAGATAGCACATATTGATGTCATGCAAAAATCTTTACAACGATACAATATTCATCATTGGGTAAATATGTTTATGGAACGACTAGAGGAAGTAAAGGCAACCCAACAGGGACTTTCTACCAAATATTTAGATAAGAATACCATCGATAGCACCAGGAAGGCGATCAAAGAAGCCAACAAAACCTTGTTCTTCCTGGACTACGACGGCACATTAGTAAAGTTTAGCGATATACCCCAAAAGGCAACTCCGGACAAGAATCTGGTAGACCTTTTAGCCGACCTATCCAAGAATGAAAATTATCAGATAGTAATTATTAGTGGCAGGGACAAGGACACATTGGAAAAATGGCTGGGACATCTCAACCTTGATTTCATAGGAGAACACGGGGTATGGTTAAAAGAGAGAGGTTCGAACTGGAGGACCATCACCAAATTAAGTGGTGATTGGAAAAAAGAGATCCGCTCGGTGCTGGAACTTTATGTGGACAGGACCCCGGGTTCCTTTATTGAGGAAAAAGACTACTCCCTGGTTTGGCATCACAGAAGAGTGGAAACCGGTCTTGGTGAACTAAGGACTCGTGAGCTTAGCAGTCACTTGAAATACCTTTCGTCCAACATGAACCTGCAGGTAATGGAAGGTGATATGGTGGTGGAAATAAAAAGTGCTCAAGTGAACAAAGGCAGGGCTGCCCAACAATGGATTGCCGATTTTCCTTCAGACTATATCGTTGCCATCGGAGACGACTGGACCGACGAAGATACTTTCAGGGCCATGCCGAATGAAGCCCTGACCATAAAAGTGGGCAGTACTTCAAGCGCGGCCAAATACAACCTGAATTCCCCGGATGAAGTCAGGGCGTTTTTAAAACAACTGTGCTAGGTGCCACATTGACACCTACTTGCTGGCCAGATAAGTGGGAGTGATCATTAGGATCATCAACAAGGAGATCCCAAAACCAATGGATTCGGCGCCCAGCAACCTGCCTTTGGCCTTCTTCCTGTAGCAACTCAGATACTCCGGATCACTGAAAAGCTCCGGGTTCTCAGACATCTTGGTGGTCAATTGTCCTTTTTGAGGGGTTGGATCAGACAAAGCAGTACCCAACATGGCAAATGGGCCAAACAAAAACCCCATTGCGATATGACTACTCTTTTTACCGTGATAGTTTAAAGCATCTAACCGTCCGTTTACGCACTTGCTGGGATCCACTCTCAGCTCCTCAAGATAATCCAGGTAAATCTTATCCTGTTGGTCGGCAAAGGCGATGGAATGGATATCTTCAGCGGGTATTTTATACTTGCTCCCCCCTGTCCTAAAGGTGATCAGGCAATTCTTGATTTTAGTGACTTTTCCGGTAAATACCTGATCATTGTGTAAGGTGATAATGTCGGTTGCATAGCAGGAAGTCGCAACCAAATACAGCATAAGGAAGCAATTGAATTTTTTAACTATTTTACTACCAGTTTTCAACCGGAAGAGTTGAAGATATTTTAACATAGCTTTTAAGTTCAATTAGTGTTATTCAACAAATAGTTAATAAACTAACTATATGTTATTGATTATCTTTTATGTAAAAAGAATTACCAATACTTAAGTCTCAGTAACAAAATAGCTATATTTTTATACTGAAGCTATAAGGCACAGCTCAACAATATAGTGGTAATGTTGGATTAATCAAAGAACTACTCCCTGATGTCTTACAGGAAGTTGGGGCGGTCTAATTTCTTGGCGATCCGGTAAGCGGCATTGACCAATCCCACATGGCTATAGGTTTGCGGAAAATTACCCCACTGACTGCCACTTTCTGCGTGTACATCTTCACTTAGCAGTCCCAGGTGATTTCCATATTGTAGCAATGATTCAAACTTCTCAATAGCATCATCTACCCGGCCCACCGCAGCCAGGGTTTCCACATACCAAAAAGCACAAATCAGGAAGGTAGTTTCGGGTACTCCAAAATCATCCTGGTGCTTGTACCGGTAAAACAAACCATTGTCGGAACGCAATTCCTCCTCCAGTCTTTCCAGGTGCTTTCTGGCTTTCTCCGAGGAAGGGTCCAGGTAATTCATCAGGATCAGCTGCAAAGTACTGGCATCGAGGTTTTTGGTTCCCACAGCCTGGGTATATACCCCCCGTTCCGCATCGAAACATTCCTCCAGTCTGGCAGCCGATCTTTTCATTAATTGTTGTGCTTGCTCTGCCATTTCCTTATCTCCCAATTCTCTGGCAATGTTAATAGCGGCACAGGTTCCAGCCCAATGGAACAAAAACGTGTAGCAATGGAACTGACTTAGTTCTCGGAATTCCCATAACCCCGCATCCTTTTCGTCCATGGTTT
>JAUIKU010000179.1 GCA_030430675.1 Bacteroidia bacterium
TCCAGAAGAAAGGGAATTAACGGAATATCATTTTTGCCCGCTAAATCGGGGAATATGCTCCGGAAGGAAGCGGTGTATCTTTCCCCCATGTTAGGCGGCGCCTCCATACCTGCCAATACCACCCGGATTTCGGGATATTTATTTTTTGCCCGGTCCAGGATTTCCTGAAGATTACTTCTGGTTTCTTCAGGGTCTATACCCCTAAGTCCATCGTTACCACCCAGTTCAAGAACCACTATTGCCGCCGGCTCGCGCAATACCCACTCAATACGATTGACACCACTGGCTGTGGTTTCCCCACTCAGTCCGGCATTAATTACCCGATAAGGCAGAGACAGGCTATCAATTTTTTCCTGAATCAATGCCGGAAAAGCATCCTCAGGATCTACTCCATATCCTGCGGTCAGGCTGTTTCCAAAAAATAGAATAACTTCGGCATTATCCCTGGTACGGCTCGGAGCTGTATCGTTTACCTCTTTGGTAGTAGATGTGGATTCTTCAGTTTTAGTACAGGACATTCCCCACCACAGGATCAGGCACAGGCAGGAAACTACCCATGTGGGCACTTTGGCCTTGTCCCGGAAGAAGGGGTTGACGAATGTGGTTTTGAGAAGATGATAACGAAAGGTTTGAGAAATACGTTTCACAGTAACAACAGATGAGTGCAATTCTTGACGTACATAAATTAACAAAGTCCTACTACAATGGACAAAAAAAACTTACTGTTCTGGACGAGATCAGCTTTTCCCTGGAACGGGGAGACACTTTTTCCATTGTGGGGCCTTCGGGAAGTGGTAAAACTACCTTATTGGGTCTTTGTGCCGGACTTGATTTGCCAACCAGTGGTTTCGTTTCTCTGGAAGGCCATGAGCTGTTTAGCCTTTCCGAAGATGAAAGAGCAGCAGTGCGCAACCAATATGTAGGATTCATTTTTCAGAGTTTTCAACTTATACCTACTCTGACCGCCCTGGAAAATGTGATGGTCCCTATGGAATTGAACCGCATAAAAGGCGCCCGTGACCGCGCCCGGGACTTGCTGGATCGAGTTGGCTTAAGCGATCGGGGACATCATTATCCCGCTCAGCTTTCCGGGGGTGAACAACAGAGAGTAAGTTTGGCCAGGGCTTTTGCCAATAATCCCAGTATCCTGTTTGCAGACGAACCCACGGGAAATCTGGATGAAGAAACCAGCGAACGGGTAGTTAAGATGATATTTGATCTCAACCAGGAAAACGGCACCACCCTGGTTCTGGTAACACATGATCTGGAACTTGCCGGACTTACCAGAAGGATAATCAGGCTTAAAGGGGGTAAGATCGTGGCTGATCAGCTCAATGTGGCATAATATGACGCGTTACCAGTTCAAATGGCTATTTAGGATGGCCTGGCGGGACAGTCGTCGCAGCCGGTACCGGCTGTTTTTATTTGTCTCTTCTATTATTCTGGGAGTGGCGGCCATGGTAGCTATTCAAACCTTCAGTAAGAATCTTCAACGTGATATCAATTCGCAGGCCAGTACCATGCTTGGTGCAGATCTGCTTATCGAGGACAACCGCCCTTTCTCCCATGAAATTCTACTGCTGATGGATTCATTGGGCGGACAGCAGAGCAAAGAGATCTTTTTTGCCTCAATGATCTATTTTCCACAAACGGATGGTACCAGACTGGTACAAATAAGAGCTCTTGAAGGTGAGTTTCCCTACTATGGTCAAATGGAGACAATCCCCCCGGAAGCAGCAGCGGGTTTTCGAGCAACCCGCAGTGCCATTGTCGATCGCACGTTGTTATTACAGTTCGAAAGCCAACCCGGTGACTCTGTCAGAGTAGGATCTTTGGATTTTATCATCGCAGGAAGTCTCCTGAATGCACCTGGCCAAACCGGCATCTCAACTACCGCTGCCCCTCCAGTGTACATTCCCATGTCCTATCTGGATGAAACGGGGCTAATCGCCAAGGGCAGCCGGATACGGTATTTGAGATATTTTAAGTTCGAGGAAGGTCGCGATGTCGAGGATATCGTAGCACAGATAGAAGAGCGCCTTGACCGGGATGATATTGATTTCGAAACGGTAGAAAGTACCAAGGAAGACCTGGGTGAATCCTTTCAGGAGCTTACAGATTTCCTGAGCATTGTCTCATTTACTGCCCTGCTTCTGGGGTGTATTGGCGTAGCCAGTTCGGTACATATATACCTGAAAGAAAAGGTAAATACTATAGCAGTTCTGCGGTGCGTTGGCGCCACCGGAGACCAGGCCTTTTGGATTTACCTGATCCAAATAACCTTTATGGGATTGGCCGGATCACTGGTAGGAGCCACCGCCGGAAGCTTTTTGCAATTGGTACTACCAATAATCTTTAGTGACTTTCTCCCCCTGGATGTGAGCCTTTCCATCAGTTGGTATGCCATATCTACCGGGATATTGATCGGTTTGGTAATCAGTTTGCTCTTTGCTCTGCTCCCGCTGCTGGCAATCCGCCGGGTCTCTCCCTTTAGAGTCTTGCGGTTTGGCTTTGAAAATGACCCGGGTATACCCTGGCAAAGCTGGTTAGTGGGCTTCACCATATTCGTAACTATGGTGATATTCAGCTATTTGCAAGGCATCGGTGAATGGCTGGATGCTTTGCTATTTACCCTGGCACTGGTTGCTGCTTTTGGCTTCCTGGGTTTACTGGCAAAGCTGGTGACCTGGCTGCTGCGAAAACATATCCCGCAGAATTGGAATTACCTGGTGAGGCAAAGTATGGCAAACCTGCACCGCCCTATGAACCAAACCATGATATTGATTGTATCTATTGGTTTGGGCACGGCATTGATCGCCACTATGTATTTTCTACAACAATTGCTGCTATCCCAGGTTTCATTTTCCTCCCGGGGAGACCAGCCCAATATGGTTTTGTTTGATATTCAAACTGAGCAAACTGACTCCATAAGACAACTGACCCTCAGCCACCAACTGCCCATCATCCAGGAAGTACCCATTGTAACCATTCAGTTGTTAGAAATCAACGGAATTAACAAAGCAACTGCCTCCAGCGACTCTACTATCGACCATCCTAACTGGGCTTACAACCGGGAATACCGTGTTACCTACCGGGACCACCTGATCGACTCCGAAAAACTGGTTTCCGGATCGGTTGAGCGCGATCCGTCGGACACTATTTTTATCAGCATAGATGATGGATTTGCCAATCGTATTGGGGTGGAACTGGGGGATGAGCTACTTTTTAATGTACAGGGTGCGCCCATCAGAACAGTGCTGGGCAGCACCCGGGAAATAGAATGGAACAGGGTACAAACCAATTTCCTGGTGGTATTTCCCGAAGGAGTACTGGAACAGGCGCCCCAGTTCCACGTGCTGATGACCAAAGTTAGTTCGGAGCAAAAATCAGCCGATTTCCAAAGAGCGGTGGTACAGCAGTATCCCAATATTTCAATTATTGACCTTACACTGATACTGAAAACCGTAAATACTATCCTGGACAAAGTGGCTTTTGTAATCAGGTTTATGGCCTTGTTCAGTATTATTACCGGATTAATAGTTTTCATCAGTTCCGTAATCATCAGCAAATTTCAACGAATTAAGGAGAGTGTACTTCTCAGAACCTTAGGTGCCAAGCGAAATCAGGTGATTGCCATAAATGCACTGGAGTACTTTTTCCTGGGCAGCCTGGCATCCATGGCAGGAATGGCTTTGTCATTGATATTTACCTGGCTGTTGGCCTACTTCAATTTCGATTCTACTTTCATTCCCAAACCATGGCCCCTGGTTTGGCTCTATCTAACCATTACCGGCATTACCGTACTTATCGGTGTCCTGAACAGTAAGGAAGTGGTGAGCAAACCTCCCCTGGAAGTGCTGCGAAGCGAGATCCAGTGACGGGCAACGTAAATAACTCAAAAAAGTTATTTGTTCGTATCTGGGCAGTTTTTGTTGAATTTCGTACAGATCGTATCTCCCCCTGATAGGAGTAGAAGATTCATATTATTCTGATTATCAATTGTTTACTACTTGTCATCAGCTCTGGTACCAATTTTGGATATTGAGTTGGCATATCAAATTCAAATTAAACCTCATTTACCATGAATTATGTGATTAGAAATGTAAGACTGATGATGACCATGGCGGCAGTGTTGGTCGGTACCGGTGTTTACGCAACTCCGGGAACAACTGATAATAAGACAGTTGAAAAAGCCAGATTGGCTGTGGAAGAAGCGGCCCCTGACGATTGGTTTACTTTTGCGGAATCCGCTGAAAAATGCATGAAGAAAAAGGTGAATCTCAAAGAAGCCAAGACCTGGCTGGATAAATCACTTCGCATTAAAGAAACACCTTTTAATCTTGCCATTATGGGGGACTACTATAATATGAACAAGCTGCCTGAGCAAGCGCTGGAGTACTATGTTAAAAGTCTTCGGGTAGGCCTGGAGCAGGACATAAACTATTCCGATCCTGTTACCCATGCTAAAATGATGAAGGTAAGGAGCACCGTAATCAGATCATCCAATTGAGCTGAATCAATTATTTCACCAGGTAACCCCGCACTTGTCAGCGGGGTTTTTTTATGCTCAATCAATTTTGATAATTTACAGGATGTCTTCACAGGTATTTACCGAACAAGAATTGACCCAAATCCGGGCTGATACTCCGGGTTGCTCCAAAGTGGTTCATTTGAACAATGCCGGTGCTTCCCTGATGCCATCTATAGTGGCAGACAAGACTGTATCCTACCTGAAGCATGAGTTAAACTACGGTGGATATGAAACCGCTGCCAAGTATGAGGGTGAGATTGAAAGCACCTATCAGTACCTGGCCCGTTATCTGAACTGCCAGGCGGATGAGATTGCCCTCACTGAAAATGCCACTGCCGCCTGGCAGCAGGCTTTTATGTCTATTCCATTTGAGGATGGTGATTTGATCCTGACATCAGCATCGGAATACGCCAGCAATTATATCCCATTCCTGCAACTACAAAAACGATCCCGAATACATATCAAACCTATACCAGTGGATCAATTTGGACAAATCGATCTGGACAGGCTGGCTGGGATGATGGACCACCGGGTAAAATTGGTGGCAGTTACCCATGTACCCACTAACGGGGGACTGGTAAATCAGGCTGCGGAAGTTGGGCAGTTGACCAGGGAAAACGGATGCTGGTTTCTGCTGGACGCCTGTCAGTCCGTGGGACAAATGCTTCTAAACGTTGACGACCTGGGATGCGATTTTCTGTCAGGCACTAGCAGGAAGTTCATCAGGGGCCCCAGAGGGGTAGGGTTTTTATACGCCGCCAACAGCAGCACTTCGAAATTGGAACCCACCATACTGGACCTGCATGGGGCACAGTGGAAATCAATAAGCGCATACAGTATCCGGAAAGATGCCAGAAAGTACGAGAATTGGGAGTTTAATCTGGCAGGAGTAGTGGGACTCGGGGCAGCGGTAAAATATATGCTTGATTTGGGCCCGGAAAGAATTTGGCAAAGAATAAAAAATTTATCCGATCATCTTAGGAATAAGCTGGCCCTGGTACCGGGGGTTGATGTACAGGACCTGGGTGTGGTTAAATCTGGTATAGTGAGTTTTACTACCCCGTTAGCTGCGGAGAAACTAAAAGAACGGCTGCACCTGGATGGGTTTAATGTTTCTGTTATACACCCAAGTCACACGTTATTGGATATGGAACAAAGGGGACTACCTCATATGATACGCGCTTCTGTGCATTACTACAATACCGAACATGAAATTGATTCATTTGCGGAACAGGTAAGACAAATTGTGGATACCAACTGAAATATATTACAAGCTGAACCTTACCCAGACAACATGAAAAGAAGAAACTTTCTCGTTTCCGGGATTTGCGCACCACTTCTCCCGGCTCTGGGTTTGAGCGGTTGTAAATCAGAACCGACAAATGCTGTAGCAAATTCAAATCCTCCGGATTTTCCTTTGATGGAATTTACCGTGGCACAACTTCAGCTTGAAATGACCGAGGGAACACGCACCTGCCGCCAGATTACTGAACACTATCTGAGAAGGATCGAAGAAGTTGACCATGATGGATTGAATTCGGTCATTGAAACCAACCCCGAAGCACTGGATATCGCCGATCAGCTTGACCGGGAACGGTCTGCCGGAAAGGTTCGAGGCCCACTCCATGGTATTCCTATAATGATCAAAGACAATATCGATACCGGAGATCAAATGATGACCACTGCGGGATCACTGGCCCTGGTAGGTCCTGGGGCATCGGCCGATGCCTTTATTGTAAAGAGACTTAGGGAGTCGGGGGCGTTACTTTTGGGCAAGACCAACTTAAGTGAATGGGCCAATTTTCGATCAGAGCGGGCCAGCAGCGGCTGGAGCGGGCGAGGTGGTCAAACCAATAATCCTTATGCCATGGATCGCAATCCCTGTGGATCCAGTTCCGGCAGTGGAGTGGCGGTTTCTGCCAATTTATGTGCCATTACCATCGGCACTGAAACCAATGGATCGATTGTCTGTCCGGCCAATGCCAACGGAGTGGTAGGAATTAAGCCAACCGTGGGGCTGTGGAGTCGAAGTGGAATCATACCAATCAGTGAAACCCAGGACACTGCCGGACCCATGGGAAGGACTGTAGCAGATGCCGCAGCACTGCTGGGGCCATTGACCGGGATAGACCCCGAGGACAAAAAAACCAGTGAAAGCGATGGCCATTACCACCGGGACTATACCAGGTTCCTGGATGCTAATGGACTGCAAGGTAAACGAATAGGCGTCTGGCGGGAGTCTATGGGATTTCATGAGAAGGTCGATCAGGTGGTAGAAAAATCCCTGGAAATGATGCAATCTGCCGGTGCGGAAATTGTGGACCCGGTGGATATCCCTGGTCATCACCAGGTTGGCAGCGCCGGTTATCTGTTAATGCTGTATGAATTCAAGCACGGGCTTAATAAATATTTGGCCACCCGGTCAGGGTCTGAGGTTAAGACACTGGAAGAACTAATCGAATTTAACGAAGTAAACCGGAAAAGGTCGATGCCTTATTTTGAACAGGAACGTCTTAAGCTGGCCCAGGAGCTGGGAGGATTGGATGAAGCAGAGTATCGGGATGCCCTGGAAAAAGTACTGAGATTGTCTCGCGAAGAGGGAATTGACCTTACTTTGCGTCAACACAAACTCGACGCTATAGTTGCTCCCACCGGGGGACCGGCCTGGCCCACTGACCTTATAAATGGTGATCACTACCGGGGAGGAAGCTCATCACCGGCAGCCCGGGCGGGATATCCCAGTATTTCAGTCCCCGCCGGCTACATCCAGGGGCTTCCTGTGGGAATTAGCCTATTTTCAACCGCCTGGAAAGAACCTGAGCTCATCGGCATGGCTTATGCATATGAGCAGCTTAGAGGGCCCAGGCTGGCACCTCAGCTGCTGTCAACAATTGATTTACCCTAATATTTTAAATTTACCCCCATGATCCTCAACTGGCGTCATTTTGTTACTCTTGGGATAACTTTGATATTTTGGTCACAACTCAATGCCCAGCAATACCTGGTACTGGACCGGTATGGAAAAACCCGGGTAAAGGTGCCCATGGGAAGTGAAATTATTTTCAAACTTAAAGGTGATAAACGCAAACATCAGAGTAGGATAGTGGGAATAGCAGACAGTGTAGTGATCATGGGAGATCGCGATATTTATCTCAGGTTGGATGATTTCGAAACTTTTTATTTTCATCGCAACCACTGGAAAGCGCTGCGTTATGGCACACTTATTCCGGCGACGGGATTTTTAATCGGGGCAGCGGTCCACCCGTTGGTAAGTAATCCCTTCTATGATGCTCAGGAATCGGCCTTTATCGGGCTGGGATTTCTGGCTGTTGGGCAGTCATTCAGACTACTGGAGTGGAAGAAATTCAAGGTTACCAAAAACGCCAGAGTTTGGGTTGGAGGAATATCAGAATAACTTCCTGAATTGTTTTTTTTATAAATTTGCTCCACAAACATTACCCAAATGAATTCCTTTACTTACGGGGATCATATCACGGCTTCAATAGCTCTGGCCATCTGCAGGGGAAGCACCAGGGGAGCATTGGGCAGGAGCAGCCTGGAAAGAATAAAAGCCAGCAGACAAGCAGTGTCCCAAATCGCCGAATCCGATCAGGTAGTTTATGGTATAAACTCGGGATTCGGACCACTTTGCACTACTAAAATCTCACCGGAAAAAACCCGGGAATTGCAATCCAACATACTAAAAAGTCATAGCGTGGGCACCGGTGATCCGGTCCCTGCCGATATTGCCAAGTTGATGCTCATTCTGAAAGTACAGGGCCTGGCTCAGGGATATTCGGGGATCAGGGAATCAACACTGCAGCGCATCATCTGGCACATCGAAAACGAGGCGATCCCGGTGGTCCCCAGCCAGGGTTCAGTGGGAGCTTCCGGTGATTTAGCCCCTTTGGCTCATCTTTTCCTGCCATTGATCGGCTTGGGAAAGATCAACTATCGGGGCAAGGTCCGGCCTGCTATGGAGGTATTGCAAAAAGAAGAATTGGAGCCACTTGACCTGGCTCCTAAAGAGGGGCTGGCGCTTATTAATGGCACCCAGTTTATCAGTTCTTACGCTATTAAAGTACTGGCTCAATTGCACCGGTGTTTAAGCCAGGCTGACTTTATTGCCGCTTTGATGCTGGAGGGATTACTGGGATCCGCCCAACCTTTCATGAAACAACTGCACGACCTGAGGCCTCACCGGGGTGCTCAGCATGTAGCAGAACGAATCAGAACACTGCTGCAGGACTCAAGTATTGTCGAATCACATAAGAACTGCGAGCGGGTACAGGACCCTTATTCATTGCGTTGCATCCCACAGGTTCACGGCGCTTCCCGGGCAGGCTGGCTGCACCTGAAAGAGGCATTGGAAATTGAATTAAATTCAGTGACTGATAATCCGGTGGTTATCAACCGGCAACTGGCCATCAGCGGTGGCAACTTTCACGGACAACCGCTGGCACTACCACTGGATTATGCCTGTATGGCTGCTTCAGAACTGGGTAATATCTCAGACCGAAGGATCTACCTGTCACTGGAAGGTTCAGTCTCGGGTTTACCAAAATTACTGGTAGAGGAAACCGGTCTTAATTCGGGATTTATGATCCTTCAATACACCTCGGCTGCCCTGGCCAGTGAAAATAAAACCATGTGTTTCCCATCCAGTGTGGATAGTATTCCCACATCGCTGGGACAGGAAGATCATGTTAGCATGGGGAGCATTTCCGGGAGAAAAGCGCTAAAGGTAGTGGACAACCTGGAAACAATTCAGGCCATAGAATTGCTTTGTGCCTGTCAGGCACTTGATTTTCGGCGGCCCCTCAAAACCACCAAATTACTGGAAGCACTGCACGGGTCGGTGCGGGAACATATTTCACATGTTACGATAGACCGTATATTTTCCCAGGATATTGACCAGGCATTGGTGATGCTGCAAGAAGGGCTGATACTGGAAAAAAATAACCAGCTCAGTTCGCAATACCATGAATTATTTGAACAATACTAGCTTTAAACCCCTGCTCTCATTTATTTTCGTATTTTCGTGCAATTTTGCTGGTTTACATGCGAAGAATTTCCATTAGAATATTTCTGGGAGTAATAGTCATTGCTCTTTTTTACGGGATTTACTATGCCTGGAATGCCTTACCCATCTACACTGCTTATAGCGCCAAGATCATGTGTTCCTGTGCTTTTATCAGCGACAGGGATCAGAATTCAATAATGGACAGTGATCTGTCCTCATTTGGTCTGGCCGACCTCAATGTCAATTACCTCGATTCTACCGTCACCGCAGATGTAAATGGACTGGCCAGGAGGGTTGCGGTATTCAGAGAGGGGTTGGGGTGCACACTGGCATTGGGGACCACTCCTGAAGAGTTAAAAGAAGCACAGGAAAGAATAATCAAGCCCGATTACCGGCAGGCAAATAACTATTGGCCTACCGGCGATAATTACGCCGGTGGCGAGTTTCCCAGCGAACTGGATGAAGATGCCCTGGAACGCGCGCTTAACAATGTATTTGCCGAGCCCGATCCTGATCATATTAAGGGCACCCGTGCGGTAGTGGTGGTATATAAGGGCAAAATTATCGCTGAAAGATATGCCGAAGGATT
>JAUIKU010000180.1 GCA_030430675.1 Bacteroidia bacterium
CAGTGAAGGACGGTTCTTCAGCATTAAACTTTGACTGGGTGACCCTGTGCGCTTTTGACCTGTTTATCCTGGAAAGAAACAATGCCGAAAAAGATTATTCCAGCGAAATAGTGGGATGGGCCAGGGAATGGTTCGAACAGAGCACCTCCAGTGAAAAGAAGAAATTGATAGCTACCATGGTGGCGGGACTTCCCGGTTCAGATCAGGGATTTGACATGGAACATTTTAAGGCGGCGGTTGACCGGTACCATGGAATGTCTCCTGATGATTATGTCGGTCACCTGAAATACTTTCTTCAGGAAGTGATACCGGTAGCCGAAAAAAACCAGGTAATGATGTGTGTTCACCCGGATGACCCACCTTTCAATATTTTGGGCCTACCCAGGGTAATGAGTACCGCATCCCATATTAGTCAATATCTGGGTCTGTATGATAGCGTGAACCACGGACTCACACTTTGTACCGGTTCCCTGGGAGCTGACCCTGAAAATAATGTCGTTCAAATTGCCAGAAATCACGCTGATAAAATACACTTCGTCCATCTTCGGAACGTAACCAGCTATGCCTACCGCTCCTTTTATGAGGATAACCACCTGGAGGGACTGGTAGATATGCCCGAAGTGGTGCGCATATTGCTGGGCGCCGCTGATGACCGGAAAGTATTGCTTCCATTCCGGCCAGACCACGGGCACGTGCTGGCCAGGGAATGTGAACCTTCGAACTTTCCGGGCTATCCCTACATCGGCAGACTCAGAGGACTAGCCGAATTAAGAGGGTTGATCCTGGGACTTACCTCTCGGAACTGACCATTGACAAAGCCCAAATAATAAATAAACTTCAAATATCAATTGCCATCATACCCTTGCTGTAATTTTTCCATCACCTGATCCAGCGAAAAACTGGCGGCCTTCTGGCGCGGCGGATACTCTACAAAAGTTGTGAGAAACGCGCCTACATAGTCCTGGGCCGGCACCAGCATGAACGCGTGATCCAGCAGCCAGTCGAAGTAAGTATTGGAAGTTTTCTGTGCCCGTTCATAGGGATCGCGTCTCAGGTTGAACACCAGCGGCAAGCGTAAAGGAACAAAAGGTTCCATCCAGGCCTGTAAAGTAGCTTCCGCTCTTTGCTCCATAAAAATAAGTTTCCAGTCATTGTACCTGAGTGCAGTTAAATCACCATCATCAGAGAAGTAAAATATTTCTTCGCGAGGGGCATCGGAAGTCTGACCGGTGAGATAAGGTAAAAAGTTGTAGCCGTCCAGGTGAACTTTGTAACTCCTACTTCCGGCTTTATGGCTTTTTAACAATTTGGACTTAATATTTTTGTCTCCGGCAGCAGCTACAAATGTGGGAAACCAATCCATGTGGTGCATTATATCATTGGAAATACTCCCCGCCCTTATATTTCCAGGCCATCTTACCATAGCCGGAACCCTCCAGCCACCTTCCCAGTTGGTGTTCTTCTCACCGCGAAATGGAGTGGCAGCGGCATCCGGCCAGGTATTGTAATGTGGCCCGTTGTCGGTACTGTAAAATACAATGGTATTATCGGCAATGCCCAATTCATCCAGTAACTGTAGTAACTCACCGACGTGCAGATCATGTTCGACCATTCCGTCGGAATACTCATCTTGTCCGGAAATACCCCTGTTTTCAGGCTTAACATGGGTTCTAAAGTGCATCCTGGTACCATTCCACCAGCAAAAAAATGGGTTGCCGGCGGTGTGCTGTCGTTTGATAAAATCAATAGCAGCAGCTACTGTTTCATCATCTATGGTCTCCATGCGCTTTTTGGTGAGAGGCCCGGTATCTTCGATACGCCCGTCAGCGGTGGATTTGATAACGCCTCGGGGACCGTATTTCTCACGGAACTCCGGATTCTTAGGATAATCCGGTAATTCCGGTTCCTCCTCCGCGTTTAGGTGATACAGGTTCCCCAGAAATTCGTCAAACCCATGGTTTGTTGGTAAATGCTCATCACGGTCTCCCAGATGGTTTTTTCCAAACTGTCCGGTAGTATACCCCATCGATTTGAGAATGCCTGCAATGGTGGGATCCTCCACTCTCATTCCCAACTCCGCTCCGGGAAGGCCAACTTTGCTCAGACCGGTACGGAACACGCTTTGTCCGGTTATGAAACTGGATCGACCCGCGGTACAACTTTGTTCACCGTAATAATCGGTAAATATCATACCCTCCCTGGCAATCCTGTCAATATTTGGAGTAGTGTATCCCATCATACCCATGGTATAGGCGCTAATATTCGATCGCCCAATATCATCACCCCAAATAACCAGAATATTGGGTTGGTTCTGTGATTTGAGCGTGTGGACTCCCATCACCAGGAACCCAAATAATAATAAGAAACGAATTGCTTGTAGTTTCATCTTTGAGTTGTTTTAGTTGATATGGGATTGTTACACTACCCCGAGACGATCAATTTAAATAGCTGATGCTCAATATAGAGATTATAGTCTTCATTATGATTATCAAAGTATTATATCTAAAGGGTCTCCTGCAACCATTTGAAGAACTCTCTTTGCCACACCAATCCATTTTGAGCAGTAAGTATCCAGTGGTTTTCCTCGGGAAAATACAAGAGCTTACTTTTGATTCCGTTTAACTGGGCGGCCTGAAACGCTTCCAGTGATTGGCCGATGGGTACCCGGTAATCTCGCCCCCCCTGAATTATGAGTATAGGGGCAGTCCAATTGGACACCCTTTCAATTGGATTGAATTCATGGTAACTCCTGACCGCTACCTGATTTTCCTTTTCCCAATATGGCCCTCCCATATCGTAGTTAACAAAAAACAGCTCCTCCGTGGTACCATACATACTCCTGGTATTGAATATCCCATCATGTGCAATAAAAGTCCTAAATCGCCCCTCGTGAATTCCCGCCAGGTAAAATGCCGAGTATCCTCCATAGCTGGCACCAACACAGCCCAGACGTTCAATATCCACATACGGCTCTTTAGCTACATCATCTATGGCCGCCAGGTAGTCCTTCATGTTCTGACCTCCCCAGTCACCACTAATCTGTTCATTCCATTCCACCCCATAGCCCGGCATTCCCCGCCGGTTAGGTGCCACCACAATATATCCCTGAGCCGCCATCAGCTGGAAATTCCAGCGGTATGAATAGAATTGAGACAATGCACCCTGTGGTCCGCCCTGACAATACAGCAGGGTTGGGTACTTCTTGTTCTCATCAAAATCCGGGGGATAGATTACCCAGGTTACCATTTGCTGGTTGTCGGTGGTGGTTACCATGCGCTTCTTAACCTCACTTAATGTAATTTGTTGATAAAGTGAGTCATTGGCATGAGTCAATTGCATCATATCTCCTGACTTTAAATCCAGCTTGTATAGTTCACGCGCGTGATTCATATCATTGCGGGCTATCACCAGGGTATTTCCGGTATTACCCACGATACCGGAAACATCGAATTGTCCATCCGTAACCTGAACTACCTCGGCATTTTTGCCGGGCTTTTTAGGTACTTTTACCTGGAACAACTGAACGGTTCCTCCGGTCGGCGCATTCAAAAAGATGCTTTTCCCATCCTCTGCCCATATAAATCCATTGACGGTATTGTCCCATTGTGCGGTAAGGTTGACTTTTTCTCCTTCCAGCATAACCACCAGATCGTTTTTGTCCGATTCATAGCCGTCTTTTTCCATCTGCAACCAGGCCAATGTCCCGCGACTTGAGAAAGACGGACTGGTATCATACCCGGGATTATCTTCCGTGAGATTGGTGGTGGTTTTAGTATTTAGGTTATAGGCATATATATCGGTGTTGGTACTCAGGGCATACTCAGTGCCGTATTTCTTCTTAGCGACATAGAGCACTTCTGTACCATCAGGGTTCCAGATATAGTCTTCAGTACCACCAAAAGGTTGTTGAGGGCAATCATAGGGCTCTCCTGGCATGATATCTATACCCTCACCCACCTCACCATTCACTACGGGATGGATAAATACATGACTGTAGGCACCATCTTCCCATTGGTCCCAATGGCGATAATTCAGTTCATCATAGATCTGCACTTCTGATTTGGGCAAATCCCGGTAATGATCAGCACCGGTAATCTTTTTCACTTTGACTTCGCTGGCACTGATTTTATGTTGGCCGTCCGAAGATATTTTTGAATCTCTCATTACCTGATCAGGATCACCTATCGCCACGGCTTCACCTCCCGTTAACGGTACGGTATAATACCTGGTTGTACTGTTATTGGAAGTAATATCAAAGCGGGTAACTGCGAAAACCACTGAAGTATTATCGGCAGTGAGACCAAGCGGAGCCACCCGGTTGAGGCGCCACAGCAATTCAGGAGTCATTGTCTGGGAGCTAATGGTGCCTGCTGGAATAATCAATAATAACAGGAAAATGGCTATAGATTTCATAAGTGGATTAATATTGAAATACCGGAATTTAATACAAAATAAAGATTCTGGGTGATTTTGTAAATTATCCGACGGTTGCTATTATAGCAAGTGTATAGCTCTACCCCATCATATTGGCGCACATGGAACTAAACTACAATCGACAGTACCCCAGTATAGAAGATCTCCGGGCCCGGTCAAGAAAAAAGATTCCCCGGTTTGCATTTGAGTATATGGATGGCGGGTGTAATGAAGATATCAATCTAGAAAAAAACCGCAGTGATATCCAGGCGGTCGAATTAGAACCACAGTACCTGGTTCCACATGTGGGCTCCAGTCCTAAGACAGAGCTTTTTGGACACACTTATGATGCGCCTTTTGGGGTATCTCCTATTGGTTTGCAGGGAATGATATGGCCAAAAGCCCCGGAAATACTGGCCAGGGCTGCCTACAAGCACAATATTCCGTTTATTCTTAGTACGGTCAGCACCAGTAGTGTTGAAAAAATCTCAGAAATAACCGAAGGCCGCGCCTGGTTTCAACTATATCACCCTTCCAAACAGGAAATGCGAGATGACCTCATCAGACGGGTGGACGAAGCACAGTGTCCGGTACTGGTAATCCTGACGGATGTCCCGGTTTTTGGGTTCCGCCCCCGCGATATTCGCAATGGATTGGCCATGCCCCCGGAAATGAGCTTGAGGAATATAATACAGATTATGGGCAGGCCCCATTGGGGTATCAATACCCTGTTGGCGGGAACACCTCAGTTTGCCACTATGAAGCGCTATATGCCCAAGGGGTTAAACCTGAAAAAGTTAGGCATTTACATGAACCAAACCTTTTCCGGCTGGCTTGATGAGGAGCGGGTAGCCAGGATCCGGGATATTTGGAAGCGCAAACTAGTGATAAAAGGAGTAGTAAGTGAGGAAGATACGGAAAAAGCCATCCAATTGGGTCTGGACGGAATTATCGTTTCCAACCACGGGGGAAGGCAATTGGACTCAGGCCAATCCTCCATAGTACCCATGAGAAACCTTGCTGAAAAATACGGGGATCAAATCACCATAATGATGGATAGCGGCATACGGTCAGGACCCGATATTGCCAGAGCCATTGCCTGTGGCGCTAAATTTACTTTTATGGGTAGGAGCTTTATGTATGGCGTAAGTGCCCTGGGTGACAAGGGCGGTGACCATACCATGTCATTACTCAAAGTGCAGTTTCAGCAGAGTTTGGAACAGTTGTGCTGTCCTTCCGTTAAAGACTTGCCAAAGCATTTGATTAAAGAGTGAGTGAAGGTTGAAGGTTTGTTGAATAATAAATAATTAGGGAATTGAAACTAGGATTTGTCAGCGCGATATTACCCGACCTGTCATTGCGGGAGGTTTTTGAATTTGCCGCCGAAGAAGGCTTTGATTGTGTGGAGGTAATGTGCTGGCCACCAGGGAGAGCGGAGCGAAGATATGCCGGGGTTACGCATATCGATGTTACCAGCCTGAAAAAGTCGACCATAAGCGAAATACAAAACCTGGAAAAGGAGACCGGAGTAGAGATTAGTTCCCTGGGCTATTACCCCAACCCGTTAACTCCCAATAAAGAAGAAGCAAAAGTATACCGAGATCACATAAAAAAAGTGATCAAAGCGTCGTCACTACTGGGAATAGATACCATGACAACCTTTATCGGTCGGGACTGGACCAAATCTGTAGAAGACAATTGGACCAGCTTCAGGCAAACCTGGAAACCCCTTATACGGCATGCTGAAAAACTGGGGGTGAAAGTAGGTATTGAGAATTGTCCAATGCTATTTACCGCTGACGAATGGCCCGGGGGCAAGAACCTGGCCATTAGCCCCAAAATATGGAAACGCATGTTTGAAGAAATTCCCAGTGAGTATTTTGGATTAAATTTTGATCCCTCCCACCTGGTTTGGATGCATATGGATTACCTAAAACCCATACGGGACTATTGCTCAAGATTTCACCACGTACACGCCAAAGATGTAAGAGTGGACAAACACCGGCTGGACGAAGTAGGTATTCTGGCGCACCCGCTGGAATATCACTCACCAAAACTCCCGGGCCTTGGTGAAGTGGATTGGGGCAAATTCTTTTCACATCTGACCGATGCGGGTTATGATGGTCCGGTTTGTGTAGAAGTTGAAGACCGGGCTTATGAGGGATCGCTGGAAAGAAGAAAGGATTCATTGCGGCAAAGCATAAAGTATTTGAGACAATTTGTTATATGAATCCCGTTGCATTCCTGAGCAGCACATTGGTATTATTGATTGCTATTACCGGTTGTGCGGCACCCGAATCCGAACCAAAAACATCTGCATCCGATTCAGTGGCAGTCGATCCGCTGGATAACTATTCGGACTGGGCAATTTATCGAGGTGATAAAAAAGGTAATCAATACGCTGAATTAGCACAGATTCACGCGGCTAATGTACACAAACTGGAACTTGCCTGGCAGTACCGTACCGGGGATGCCGATGAAAACAGTTCGATGCAAGTCAATCCCATAATGGTGAATGGGGTAGTATATTTTTCAACTCCTACCTTGCGGGCGGTAGCCCTAAATGCCACTACGGGAGAGGAAATATGGGTATTTAAATCAGAGCAGCACAACGAAAACCAACAACAGTTCAGAGGAAGAACCCGGGGAGTAACCTATTGGGAATCTGAAAATGGTCAGGTACGACGGGTTTTCCTGTTCGTGAAAGACAGGGTCTATGCATTGGATGCAGTAACAGGTGAGTTGCAGCCAGATTTTGGTGAAGATGGTCACATCGATTTGAGAAAGAATCTGGATATGGATTTTGCGGAGGCTTCAATAGAAGTAACTACTCCGGGTGTGGTATATCAAAACATGCTGATAGTAGGATCCAGAGTCCCGGAAGGATATAACTCCACTCCCGGGCATGTTCGGGGATACGATGCGTTGACTGGTGAGTTTAAGTGGATTTTTCACACCATACCCCAGGAAGGTGAATTCGGGTACGACACCTGGGAATTCGAAACAGGACAACGGTATGGAGGCGCCAATGCCTGGGGTGGATTTACGGTAGATGAACAACGCGGATGGGTATTTTGTGCCACCGGTTCACCGGCTTTCGATTTTTACGGTGGGAACCGAAAGGGAATAAATCTATTCGGCAACTGCGTATTGGCACTAGACGCCCTCACTGGGAAGCGCATATGGCACTATCAAACTGTTCATCATGACATTTGGGATTATGACAATCCCCCGGCACCAATATTGGTAACTTTCAAACGCGACCAGGAACCGGTAGATGCGGTGGTACAATTTACCAAGATGGGTTTAACATTTGTGTTGGACCGGGAAACAGGTGAGCCTTTGTTCCCGGTGCCAGAAATAAAAGTACCGGCATCCACCATTGAAGGAGAACAGGCCTGGCCCACACAGCCGATACCAGTGAAACCACTACCTTTGACCAGACAGGGCATAACTGAAGTTGATCTCACCAATATATCAGATGCCGCCAGGAATCGGGTGCTGGAGGGGTTTGGTAAATATTTACACGGTCCCATTTACACTCCACCATCCGAAGCAGGAACCATATCCAGCCCCGGATTATTCGGAGGAGTGGAATGGCATGGAGCCTCCTTTGACCCTCACTATGGTATTATTTACGTCAATTCGAATGATGCACCGACCATTGCCAAATTGAAAAAAGTTTATGGCACAGCCGGTAATGGACCCGCTACCGACCTGCAGATTGGTCGATTTGTCTATCTGAACAACTGCAGCTCTTGTCATGGTGTGAACAGAACCGGTTCGGCTCCCACTTACCCTGCCTTAAATAATCTGTCCCAGACAAGTTCCGAAATTGAAAGCATTATTCGCCACGGCAAAAATATAATGCCCGCTTTCTCTCATCTCGACGATCAGGAGATCACCGCCCTGGTTAACTACATTCAAAGTGATGAGGACACGCTCATGTCTGACCAGTTGGCGAAAGAGAAACCCCTGTATGCCCTGGAGGGTTATGTTACTTTAAAAGACGACCAGGGTTATCCTGCCATTGCCCCTCCCTGGGGAACACTTAATGCCATCGATTTATCCACTGGTGATTTTGTGTGGAGAATTCCCCTGGGAGAATACCCCGAGTTGGTTTCACAGGGAATTCGAAATACCGGGACCCTGAACTACGGCGGAGCAGTAGCTACCGCCGGAGGTTTGGTTTTTATTGCAGCTACTGCTGATGAAAAGTTCCGGGCTTTCGAAAAAAGTCGAGGTAAACTTCTGTGGGAGTACCAGCTACCGGTAGGTGGTTACGCCACTCCCAGTATCTATATGGATAACGGACGGCAGTACGTGGTGGTGGTAGCTGGTGGTGGTGGCAAGAATGGCACGCCATCCGGAGATTACGTTATGGCATTTGCATTGCCACAGACCGTGCTGGATTCGCGAATAGCTGATATCGACAGCCCGGAAATAGATGATGATGGCTGGATCTCTTTGTTTAATGGGGAAAATTTGGACGGTTGGGTACATATGAACGGCTCCCATAAATACACGGTGGAGAATGGCGCTATTATCGGTCGCACCGTTGCCGGAAGTCAAAATTCGTTTCTTTGCTCCTTGCTGGAATTCGACAATTTTGAGTTGGAGTGTGAGGTAATGGTGGATACCATTACCAACCAGGGTATCCAGTTTAGGTCATCCACCCGCCCGGTCACAGAAAAAGACCATGTTAATTGGCGTGCCGGTCGGGTTTGGGGGCCCCAGGTTGAAATCCGCCAAAATATGGGTGATATTACCACCGGCGTGCTTTATGGTGAAGCGCTGGGAACGGGTTGGTTGTCCTCCGAAGAAAAAATGGAAAATGGCCATGACTTCTTCATTCCCAACGGCTGGAACAAGATCCGGCTGGTGGCCAATGGTCCACGAATGCAAACCTTCGTCAATGGTCACCTGGTTGAAGATCTGGTTAATGAGGAAGTTTACCAAACACACCCCAAGGGATTTATTGCTTTGCAGATCCATGGTATTGATGGGGAAAGGCAATTTACCATGGGTTGGAGGGATATCAGAGTCAGGCCTATGGCGGATTAAGAATTATCCCCTGCTCCCCGCTAGTACGCTTTAATTCAATCCTAAACCCTGAGCCTGCGTGCTCCAAACGGTATGCGTTAAACTGTTCTTAACCATCCGCCATCCACATAATAAGTACTTCCTACGGAATAGCTGGCAGCCGGCGAACAAAGGAATACGAAAAATTTAGCCAGCTCTTCGGGAGTGGCAAACCTTCCTATTGGTGTATATTGTTTTGCCAGGCGATCGAGGTATTCTTCTGCAGACAAACCCTCTTTTTCTCCCAGTTGAGTGGCTGTTTTAACCCAATCAGGAGTCATAATTAGCCCCGGGTTCACCGTGTTTACCCTTATATTATATTGAATGGCCTCATGGGCCAGACATTTAGAGAACATTGAAAGGGCGGCCTTGGTAGTATTATAGATCGGTTCGTAATACAGCGGCTGCTTGGCACAGATCGAGGAATTGTTCAGGATTACCCCTTCACCACGCTTCTGCATCAATGGGATAAGGGCACGTGAAAGCCGCACTGCCGCCATTACGTGCAAGTCCCAGTAGTATTGCCACTTTTTATCAGGTGCTTCCAGGATAGTCTCGTTGCTGCCCACTCCGGCATTGTTGATAAGGATGTCTATCCCCTGATACAGCTGCTCAATCCGACCAACCAGGTTAA
>JAUIKU010000181.1 GCA_030430675.1 Bacteroidia bacterium
AATAAGGCTTTGGAGTCGGTGGAAGAAAAGGTCCGTCAAGCGATGAAGGAAAGTACCGACGGGTTAATACCCAACATCCCGGGACTTGATCTCGGAAGTATCTTGAATGGATAAGACTGCAGTTGTAATTCTCAACTACAACGGTGTAGCCTATCTGGAACGATTTTTACCTTCTGTTACCAGATATTCCGGCCAATGCCATCTGGTAGTAATCGACAACCACTCGAATGATACATCCCTGGATTTCTTAAAAAACCACTATCCCCAGGTACAAGTGGTAGCCCTGGAAAGGAATCACGGATTTAGCGGCGGATATAACCGGGGCCTACTTGAAGTACAGGCTGACAATTACATCCTGTTAAACTCCGACGTTGAAGTCACCCCTGGATGGTCCGATCAGTTGATCCAATATATGCTGTCACACCCTGAAGTAGCTATATGTCAACCTAAAATACTTTCCCACCAACATCCGGATCAGTTTGATTATGCCGGGGCTGCCGGCGGGTTTTTGGACTTACTGGGATACCCGTTCTGCCGGGGCCGGATATTCAACCATTTGGAAAAAGACCGGGGTCAGTACGACAAGAACCAAATGATTTTCTGGGCCAGTGGTGCCTGTTTTTTTATCAGAGCCCGGGTGTTTCATGAAATGGGTGGTTTTGACGAAGACTTTTTTGCACATATGGAAGAGATCGATCTTTGTTGGAGATGCCACCGAGCCGGCTATAAAACTGGATTTGTAGGAGCAAGCAGGGTATATCATGTAGGGGGGGGAACTCTAAGAGATACAAATCCCTATAAAACCTACTTGAATTTTAGAAACGGGTTGCAGTTGCTGGTGAAAAATTCCACGGTACTCCAGTTATTTTGGAAACTTCCGGTAAGGCTATTACTGGATCTTGTAGCCTGCCTTAAGTTTTTACTGGAGGGTGCCTCCGCACATTCGGCAGCTGTCTTAAAAGCAGCTGGTAGCTTTTTCTTACATTTACCAAAAACCTGGTCTAAAAGAAGTACAATTGATGCACCCTTTGGGGGTCAATTATTTCAAACCCTGATAATTTGGCAATATTTCATCCGCAAAAAGAACACCTTCCAGATGCTAACCAGAGAATACTAGTACCAAATGGTATTATATCTTCTTCTCAGGTGCTTTCTAATGTTCATTATATAAGCCAAAGCCAGGTACAACAACAGCGGAGATCCGAAGGTAAGGAATGAAGCATAGATGAAAAATATTCGGATACTCGAGGTTGGAATTCTCAGCTTTTCGCCTAACTTTGCACACACTCCAAACGCTTGAGACTCAAAATATTGCTGAATTTTTTTCATAAGGCCAACTTTATATACAAATATAAACATCAACCAAAGCCTTGTACAAATCAGGAACTCAATTTTTTAGGCTATAAATTGCAATAGTAATATTATAACGATATTTTTGACTATAATCAGATAATAACCAATTTTTTTTACCATGACTCAGAAGATAAATGCAATTAGTATAATTCTGCTCGGTGCCATTGTACTGGCAGGTTGTTCACTTAGCCAGATGGCAAAAATGGGCGAGCAACAGGAATTATTAGTGGTTCCATCTCCATTGGAACTACACGGGGATGAGGTGGCATTCGAAATGTCCGCAAAAATCCCTGCCAAGATGCTTAAGAAAGACAAGGTGTATACCGTTAAAACTTTCTACGAATACGCCGGCAAAGAACACGCTTTTGAAGGCCTGGATTTCACCAGAGATCAGTTCCCCGATTACGACACGGTGGAACCTGAAGCCAGTGAAAACCTGTCTATGCCTTATGAAGCTGACATGAAATCAGGCTCCCTTAAAGTTCAAGGTGTTGCCAGCAACCCCAAAAATGGAAAAGAAAAAGCTACCGAGCGCTATGAAGTCGCACAAGGAGTAATTACCACTTCCAGGTTGTACGAAAAGGTTTATCATCCTGCATACGCCCCACACGGGTATAACAACCAGGAGGAATTGATTCCCACCAATGTAGACTTCTACTTCCTGCAGGGTAGTGCTGTTCTGAGAACTTCTGAAAAAAGAAGTGACAGAGGTAAAGGTTTTGATGCCTTCCTGGCAGACAAAAACGTTACCAGGACTGTAACCATCACCGGTACTCACTCTCCTGAAGGTGCTGAAAGAGTTAACTCAAACCTTTCACAGAATCGCGCAGAAGCCATACAAAAGTACTATGATGCGCAAATGAGGAAGTACGACTATCAGGATATGGCCGATGAAATCGATTTCATCCTGAAGCCCGTAGTAGAGGATTGGACGGAATTCAAAGAGTATCTGTCGGACTACGATGAGATTACCGATCAGGAAAAATCTGAAATTACCAGTATCATAAATGGTTCAGGTACTTTTGAAGATAAAGAAGATGAGTTGCATAAATTGGCTTCTTATAGAAAAGTCTTCAGAGACATCTATCCTAAACTGCGTACTGCAAAAACTGAAGTACTGACCGTTATGGAAAAGAAATCCGACGCTGAAATTGCGGCATTGTCCCGACAAATTACTGCAGGATCTGTTTCTGCGGATACACTTTCTGACGAAGAGCTCGGTTATTCCGCTACTCTGACTCCTTCCCTGGATGACAAAGAGAAGATATATATGGCAGCTACCAAGAAGAACGATAGCTGGGCTTCTCATAACAACCTGGGGGCTGTTTATATGCAGCGTGCCCTTAAGAGCAAGAATATGGATGAAGTGGCCAAAGCGGAAACACAATTCGACATTGCCAATCGCAAGCAGGAAAACCCTTACTCCTATACCAACCTGGCTGCTATTTATTTTGCACAGGGCAATATAGACAAAGCGGAAGAGGCAATTAATAAAGCTTTATCGATGAGCCCTTCAAATGAGTTGTCTTCTGAAATAAATGGTGTGAAGGGAGTAATCGAAATTCGCCAAGGCAAATATGACGAGGCGCTGGCATCTTTGAACAATGCCAAGCCCACTACTCAAAACCTTCACAACAAAGGATTGGCGCAGTTGATGAAGCACAACCACACTGAGGCCATTGCGACATTCGCAGAGGTTGACAGTAGGGATGATGACTCTGCATTGGATCATTACTTATCTGCAGTTGCCGCCACCAGGTTGGGTGACTATGAGCAGGCTACCAGCCTTTTGAAGAGTGCAGTACAGGACGATCCTTCCCTGAAGGAAAAAGCTGCTGGTGATTTGGAATTCCTTTCAATCAGAAGCAGTGATCAGTTTATCAATGCTCTGAAATAGGTTATATTCAAGAATTATATAGAAAACCCCGCCAGTGGCGGGGTTTTTTTATTGTATACAATCGGTTTGTTAATTGCACGCTTATTTCTAATTTTGACACCTGCCTAAAACAGCTGTAATTATGAGAGAGATTCAATTCAGAGAAGCCCTGAGAGAAGCCATGTCAGAAGAAATGCGCCGGGATGAAAAAATATTTTTGATGGGCGAAGAAGTTGCTGAGTACAATGGTGCTTACAAGGTCTCACAGGGAATGCTTGACGAATTCGGGGCGGAAAGAGTACTTGACACACCAATTTCTGAATTGGGCTTTACCGGGTTGGGCATTGGTGCAGCTATGAATGGCTTAAGACCTATCATAGAGTTTATGACCTTCAATTTTTCTTTGGTGGCCATCGATCAGATCATCAATGGTGCGGCAAAAATGATGTCCATGTCAGGCGGACAGTTTCCAGTACCTATAGTGTTCCGGGGACCTACCGGAAATGCCGGTATGCTTAGTTCTCAGCACTCTCAAAACTTTGAAAACTGGTTTGCCAATACTCCTGGTTTAAAGGTAGTGGTGCCCTCTAATCCCTATGACGCCAAAGGATTATTGAAAACCTGTATCAGGGATGATGATCCGGTTATTTTCATGGAATCAGAGTTAATGTATGGCGATAAGGGACAAGTGCCTGAAAACGAATACCTGATACCCATCAGCGACGCTCATGTGGTCAAAGAAGGCAACGACGTCACCTTAGTGTCATTCGGAAAAATGATGAAACTTGCCAACCAGGTGGCGGCTGAAATGGCCAAGGAGAATGTTTCGGTAGAAGTGATCGACCTCCGTACCGTACGACCTATCGACTATCAGAAGATAGTAGACTCCGTTAAAAAAACCAATCGCCTGGTAATTGTGGAAGAAACCTGGCCATTGGCGTCTATTACCACAGAAGTTGCTTTTCATATACAAAAACATGCCTTCGACTACCTGGATGCGCCGGTGACCAGGGTGAGCAGCATGGATGTTCCCCTTCCCTACGCCCCTACCCTGATAGAAGCCATATTACCCAGTGTTAAAAGAACTGTGGACGCCATCAATGCAGTGATGTACAGAAGTTGAGTTTGAGTGTGAGTTTGAGTGTGGGTTGGTGCTTGCTTGTTATTTGAATTTTGTTATTTGAAACTTAACCGAAAGGATTCACCATTCCGCGTTTCGAACCACTCATTTTATTCATGGTTTTCATCATTTTGCGCATTCCCGCAAATTGTTTCAGCAGGTTATTCACTTCCTGAATAGAAGTGCCGCTGCCATTGGCTATGCGTTTCTTTCTGCTACCATTTAAGACATCTGGATTGGCCCTTTCCAGTGGAGTCATGCTACGAATAATCGCCTCAATGGGTTTGAAACTATCGTCATCGATATCAACATCTTTTATGGCTTTTCCCATCCCGGGAATCATTCCCACCAGATCTTTAATATTCCCCATTTTTTTGACCTGTTGCAATTGCGACAGGAAGTCATCAAAATTGAATTGATTCTTCCTGATCTTCTTCTGCAGCCTTTTGGCCTCATCTTCATCAAATACCTGCTGTGCCTTCTCCACTAACGAAACGACATCTCCCATACCGAGTATGCGCTGAGCCATACGGTCCGGATGGAATACATCAATGGCATCCATCTTCTCGCCGGTACTTATAAATTTGATAGGTTTCTCAACCACCGAACGGATAGTCAATGCCGCACCACCGCGGGTATCTCCGTCGAGCTTGGTCAGTACTACCCCATCGAAATCAAGCCGATCGTTAAAGGCTTTGGCGGTATTGACCGCGTCCTGGCCGGTCATTGAGTCCACCACAAATAAGGTTTCAGAAGGATTCAGAGATTCTTTCAAATGGGCAATCTCCGTCATCATCTGCTCATCCACCGATAAACGACCTGCAGTATCGACGATTAAGATTTTCTTATTGTGCGTTTTTGCATAGTCAAGAGCATTTTCCGCAATTTTCAACGGATCATTTATTTCGGGTTGGGCAAAAACTTCTACTCCAACCTGCTCTCCCAATACTTTCAACTGATCAATGGCCGCTGGTCGGTAAACATCACATGCGGCCAGTAACACCTGTTTGCTTTGCTTTTTAAAGAGGTGTGCCAGTTTGCCACTAAAGGTAGTTTTACCGGAACCCTGCAGACCAGCAATTAATATAACTGCCGGGTTGCCTTCAAGATTGATGTCCGATTTAGTTCCTCCCATCAGTGTAGCCAATTCCTCACTGACAATCTTAGTGAGCAACTGTCCCGGAGATACTGCAATCAGTACCTCCTGTCCCATCGCTTTCTCGCGGATAGTTTCGGTTACGGATTTAGCTACTTTGTAATTGACATCGGCATCTATCAGCGCTCTTCTGATTTCCTTAATGGTGGTGGCCACATTGATTTCGGTGATGCGCCCCTGACCTTTTAAGTTACGAACGGCCTTGTCTAACTTTACACTGAGGTTTTCGAACATATTTAGTTACTTTGAGGCTTAAAATTAACTAAAATTATCGCAGGCATAAACTAATATTACCATAAACCGCCTGGCGGTGGTAGCAAGCCAACCCGCATTGAATAATATAAAGTTTTCCATTATTGTCCCGGTTTTCAATCGTCCGGATGAAATCAGAGAACTACTGGAAAGTCTAACCCTTCAGGAATATCCTCATTTTGAGGTAATAATTGTAGAAGATGGTTCAACATTAAAGTGTAATGCCATTGCTGAAGATTTCGCATCAAAGCTGGTAATAAAGTACTTCTTTAAACCCAACACCGGCCCCGGGGACAGTCGCAACTTTGGCGCACAACACGCTACCGGTGATTACCTGGTATTCTTCGATTCAGACTGTATTATACCATCCCATTACTTAAAAACAGTAACACCTCACCTGGTAAGCCATCAATTGGATGTTTATGGAGGGCCTGATAAAAACCCTTCTGACCTGGGGAACCTCCAGTTGGCCATAAATTACTCTATGACCTCATTCCTCACTACCGGTGGAATTAGAGGACACCGCAGAACCGCCCGGAGTTTTCAACCACGAAGCTTCAACATGGGAATCAAGAGCGAGGTGTTTCGCAATTCCGGGGGATTCTCGGATATGCATCCCGGAGAAGATCCGGAGTTAATTTATCGTTTAATGAAAATGAACCATACAAAAGGTTTGATTAACGATGCTTTCGTTTATCACCGGCGCCGGATAAATCTGAAGCAGTTTAGCAAACAGGTTTATAAATTCGGGGTCGCTCGTGCCATCCTGATGAAACGGTTCCCGGCATCACGAAAATGGATCTTTGCCATGCCCTCTTTAGCCACCGCCATGGGAACTGGTTTGCTGGCAGCAGGGATTGTTTACCCGATTATATGGTATTTACTTTGCCTGGGCATGTCAATGATATTTATAGACGCATTAATTAAAACCAAAACGCCGGTGGCCGCGCTGCTGGCCATACCAGCAACTTCAGTTCAGGTAGCATTTTACGGATGGGGGTTTTTCAAAGGCTGGTGGAATTTAATGGTATTAAAGCGACAAGAGCAAGTGAGGTTTCCTGGAATGTTTATGGGTTCAGCAACGTAAAACTCCTGATTTAAGCTACTGATATTTTACAAAATCATTACTTTTAAGCCAATGGAAATTGCCCAATACAGTTACACCCGTTGGCAACCCTTGTCCTTCAATCCAGCTCACTTATGAACTTTAGGAAAAACGTACTACCACATATCATTTCCCTCCTGGTATTTGTTGTGGTAACTGTCTCCTTTTACAGCCCGCTGATTTTTGGTGGTAAAATTATCAGCCAGCATGATATTATCCAGGGTCTTGGAGCCAGCCAGGAAATTATTGAGTTTAGGGAAAACACCGGAGATGAAGCGCTGTGGACCAACTCAATTTTTGGGGGGATGCCGGCATACCTGATCAATATGCAGTGGAGTGGTGACTTAATGTTACAGGTACACAGACTTCTGACACTGTGGCTGCCAAGTCCTGCCGGTGCCACGCTGGTAAGCTTTATTTCATTTTATATCCTGTTACTGGCATTTAAAGTCCGCCCCTGGGTGGCAGTGATTGGAGCACTGGCATACGGTCTTAGCACATTCAATATCATAAGTATTGAGGCCGGACACATGTGGAAGGTCTGGGCTATCGCCTACATGCCGCTGGTACTGGCAGGTGTCCATCTCACGGTAAGGAAAAAATACTTGCTGGGAATGGTTCTTACCGCCCTGGGGTTGGCTTTGGAATTACGATCGAATCACCTGCAAATCACCTATTATCTTCTACTTATGCTGCTTATTTATGGAGCGGTTCAATTGGTATTTGCACTGCGGGAAAACCAGCTTCAACCTTTGGTTAAAAGTACTGGTTATCTGGTGGTGGCTGCCATACTGGCACTTTGCTGTAATCTGGGAAAAATATGGTCGGTTTATGAGTATGGCAACATCTCCACCAGGGGACCATCGGACCTAACTGCTGAGCAAGTGAATACCGAAGGGCTGGACCGAGATTATATTTTCAGATGGAGCAATGGAATACTGGAACCTGTTACGCTATTGATCCCGGAATTTTTTGGGGGTCCAACAGTGGGATCTTTGCCCGTTGAAAGCAGTCTGGGAGATGCCTTGAGGGCTCACGGGATGCCGCCTGTTCAAATCAGGCAGCAACTGGAACAGGTCTATACCTACTGGGGGAAACAACCCAGTACCGCCGGGCCTTCCTATGCCGGTGCAATCGTCGTTTTTCTGTTTATTCTGGGCTATACCCTGTTGGAAAAGAAAGATCTGGTCTGGATCAGTATTGCGGTGGCCTTTTCCGTAATACTTAGCTGGGGAAACAACTTTGAGAGTTTCAATAATCTCATGGTGGACTATTTCCCCGGATATGGTAAGTTCAGATCAGTCTCCATGACCCTGGTAATTGCCCTGCTGTGCATTCCACTGGCGGCCTCTTTAACCCTGGAAAGTCTGTTGTCAGATATCAGCAAGCCGGAAATCGGCCAAAAACTATTGAAGGCTGCAGCTATAACCGGGGGCATATTACTACTTTCCATTGTATATGCCTTTATGGGCGATTTTAAAGGGTCTGTAGATGATTTGATCGCAGGGCAGGTACCGGAATGGTACCTGGATGCCCTCAGGGAAGACCGGGCTGGTATATTGAGGTCAGATGCTTTTCGTTCACTGGTCTTAATCGGACTGGCACTGACCGCCGTTTACTTCAGGATAAAAGAAAAAATCAAAACCGAATTGCTGCTGATCATTTTGGGAGTACTGGTACTTTTCGACCTGTGGGGAGTAAATAAGAGATACCTTCAGCAGGATGACTTTATTGCCAAAGGCCAGCAAACTGAATTGATCCCCACCGCCGCAGACCAGACTATCATGCAGGATACTGAACCCGCATACCGGGTCGCTACATTCCTGCAGAACCCCTGGTCTGAGGCCCGCACTTCCTACTTTCATCACATTATCGGTGGCTACCACGGAGCAAAGGTCAGGAGATACCAGGAACTGATTGATGGTTGCCTGGACAATCAGTACCGTGGTATCCTGCAGGGATTGCAAAACGGACAAAGGGAATGGAATGAGTTTGGTGTAATCAATATGCTGAACACCAGGTACTTCATTGCCGGAACTGATGAGAACAGCGTTATCAGGAATCACCAGGCGCTGGGCAATGCCTGGTTGGTATCGTCGATATTGAAAGTTAATAATGCCGATGAAGAATTGAATCAGACCTGCCAAATTGACCCCGGGTCCACAGCGGTGATAGATGAAAGTAAGTTTAACGTTACCGGAAACAGCTACCAAAACTCGGGAGAAATCGTTTTGGAGGAATATCAGCCCAATTATTTGCGCTACCGATTCCAAAACTCCGGAGATGCACTGGCGGTATTCTCAGAAATCTTTTATCCCAAAGGCTGGAAAGCAACCATCGATGGAGCACCTACTGAAATTCTAAGAGCCAATTTCGTACTGCGGGCATTGGAAGTACCCTCGGGACAGCATACCATTGAATTCAGGTTTGAACCCGCGGCCTACTATGTTGGTAATAAAGTAATGATGGCCTCATCTATTCTATTGCTGATAGTTTTCATGGGAATTGTTGGATTGGAGCTTAAGCAAAATCTCCAAGACCGCAATGAGTAGCCCTCAATTGTCTGTAGTAATCTGTACCTATAATCGGGCTGATTTTCTGGAAAAGTGCCTGCAACACCTGGCCCTGCAGGACGCCCCCGGGAATCTTTACGAAATTCTGGTAATCAATAATAATAGTACAGATCATACGGAACAGGTTTTTACCGACTTTAGTCAAATCCATCCGGAACTACTGCTAAGTTATTTCCTGGAGGAAAATCAAGGTCTCTCATTTAGTCGCAACAGGGGTATCGAGGAATCCGGAGGAGAACTAATCGCTTATATTGATGACGATGCTTTTGCAGACCCGGGTTATGTAAGTAATCTGGTGGACTATTTTGAACAGCATCCCAAGGTTTCCGCCATTGGGGGCAAAGTGGTTCCCGCTTATCAAAGTCAGGAGCCAGATTGGATGTCAAACTACCTGTTGCCGCTAGTGGCCGCTTTGGACCTGGGAAATAAACCCCAGGCTTTCAGGGGACGTAAGTTTCCCATTGGGGCCAATATGGCCTTTAGAAGAGCTGTGTTTCATGAAGCAGGTCAATTTCACACGGAACTGGGAAGGAAAGGAAGCTTTTTGGGCAGTGGTGAAGAGAAGGATTTATT
>JAUIKU010000182.1 GCA_030430675.1 Bacteroidia bacterium
GTTTGCGGGAACGAAGTTCGCCGATTTGTTTTCCTATGGAATGAGTGGCGAAACCGTGATGATTATTTTTTGCGGGTGCTCACTTTTATTTTTGTATCTTCTGCCTGCGAATTTCATTCCAAGTTAATGTTATGAGAATAATAGCCCATCTTACCTTTGCTGCCATTGTGGGATTGAGTGCCTGCAATTCCATTTCAGATCCATCCGGATCTATAACCATTGACCCCGCCAATTTCGAAAAGCACCTGCAAGAAACATTGATCACCGCTGATAGCGGTACCACGATTAGTCTTCCTTCCGGTAGATTTGAAGTTACCAGGTCACTCTCACTGGATGGCATCGAGGGACTTACCATCAAAGGTGAGGGGTCGCAAAATACCCTGTTGTCGTTTAAAAATCAGATTCAAGGAGCCGAAGGTATGCTGGTGAAAGCAGATAATATCACCCTGGAGGGTTTTACCATTGAAGACTCCAAAGGAGATGGTCTTAAACTTCAGGATTCCCACGGGGTAGTTCTTAGAGATTTAAATATTACCTGGACCAATGGTGCTGATTCCACCAATGGAGGGTACGGGATTTATCCGGTATCCTGTCAGAAAGTATTAATCGAGAACTGCGTGGCTTCTTATGCTTCCGATGCTGGTATATATGTGGGGCAGAGTACAGATGTAATCATTCGCGACAACCTGGCGCATCATAATGTAGCGGGAATTGAGATCGAGAACAGTCGAAATGTTGAATGCTATAATAACCTGGCCAGAGACAACACCGGTGGAATTTTAATCTTTAATTTGCCGGACCTGCCCCAGGCATTTGGCTACAATGTGAGCGTTCATGATAATGTTTGCGAAAATAACAACCTGCATAACTTTAGCCCGGCAGGAGGAATGGTTCACACCTTGCCTCCGGGTTCCGGGATGCTGGTGGTTGCACACAAGGATCTGGAGATATTTAACAACCAGATTTCCGGCTACAAAACCATTGGCCTGGGAGTTATCAGTTACCTTTTTACCGGAAGACCATTCGATACCTCCAATGGCTTCGAACCCTTCTACTACAATGTAAACATACATGATAATATCTTCGAACGACCCCAGGGGGTAACGACAGATCAAACTACTGAGTTTGGCCAGATAATATCTGCCCTGTTTCAGGGTAAACCACAAGACATCCTGATCGATGGAATATTTCATCCGGAGCATGGCACCGATGGATCAGTTTGCTTTCAGGGAAACGGGGAAGGACTAACTTTTACCAACCTGAATGCTGGCAAAGCAGAAAATCTTCAGGATATGGCCGGTACCCTGGACAATGAAATTCAACCATTTGACTGTACCTTGCCACCGATCCAAATGGAGTCAATATAATAATACTGCTATGTCAGGGAAGATTCTTCTACGATTGATTGCTACAGTATTGTTAGCTACCCAGTGTAATAGTACTGTCAGGCTTGATCCTGAACAACCATTCAAAAAACTTTCTGATTATCAGTTTTTTACAGGAGATATCAAAAGCCTTACTCCCAATGATCGTGTATTACCCTATGATATTATCACCCCTTTGTTTAGCGATTATGCCGAAAAAGCCCGTTTTGTTTGGATACCTCCGGGAAAGCAAGCCAGGGTAGTCAATATGGATGAAACATTTGAATTCCCGGTGGGTTCGGTTTTAATTAAGAATTTTTACTATTACCATGATATACGTGACCCGCAACAGGGACGTCAAATAATAGAGACCCGGTTATTGATCCATCGGGATCGGGGTTGGGACGCTTTGACTTATGTTTGGAACCAGGAGCAGACAGAAGCGCACCTGGAAATTGCCGGTGACGTCCAGCAGGTTAGCTGGATTGATAGTCAGGGTAGAGAAAATTCAACCAGTTTTATTATACCAAATAAGAATCAATGCAAAGGTTGTCATGAGTATAAAAAGGAACTGACACCTATCGGACCCAAGGTAAAGCATCTTAACCGTCAGTTCGACTACCCATCCGGTAACATGAATCAATTGTCAATGTGGCAATCGAGTGGTATTCTGGAGGAGATGGAGCAACAGCCTGGACAGCTGCCCCAGATAGCTGCCTGGGATGATTCAAAGGAAGCATTGGATAAGCGAGCGCTTGCTTACATGGAAATCAATTGCGGCATCTGTCACAGTGAACAGGGACCTGCATATATTTCCGGATTGTATCTGCATACAGGTACCACCAACCCCAATCATTTGGGATTTTGCAAGTCCCCGGTATCCGCTGGCAGCGGCTCAGGAGGGCACAGGTATGACGTGGTCCCCGGAAGACCGGATCAATCAATATTGCTTTACAGAATGCGCAGTTTGAATCCGGGCGAAATGATGCCGGAACTGGGAAGAACAGTAGTTCACACGGAAGGGGTTGAGTTGATCCGGGAATGGATAGCCTCTTTAAATGGGGGGTGTCCCGAATCTTTGTAAGTTCACTGGTAAAATACCCACATGGTACCTGCTAATATGATCGTAAAACCCTCAATATGGCTCGTTCTGTTGGCACTAAGCTTGAGTTGTGGTACGGAAAAGAACGAGAGAATAACCCAAGCGGCAGATATCAACATTGGAAAATCTACCGTCGGGAAATTCCCGGATAGCACGGTCCATTTCAGAGCTTCGGGTAATGAACCTTTCTGGTCCTTGGAGATTGATTTTGACAAAAAGATACATTTTAAATCACTTAATCATCCGCAAGAAATAATTACTCCGGTACCCGAGCCCGAAATTGCTCAGGATTACCCTGTAGCACGTTACCATGCGGTCACCGAAAGGGGAGAGCTAATTGTTTCAATCAGTCCCGACACCTGTATTGATTCCATGTCCGGAAGAAGGTTTCCATTTAGGGTAACCGTAGCTGCCAGGCTGACTATAGATAGTGTGCTTAATGAATTTCAAGGGTGTGGACAGCATATGTTGGACACTATGCTACACAATATCTGGGTAGTTAAAGAGATGAAAGGGGAGGATTTGCAGGCAGAAGATTTCAGCAAAGGCCTGCCTACTCTGGAAATATATTCGGCGGCAGGCAGGATCACCGGACACGACGGATGCAACAGATTATTTGGTAATGTAACCGGTAACATGGACATAATTAAATTCGGCGCCCTGGGATCTACCATGATGGCCTGTCCCGATATGGAAAAAAGCAACGAGTTAATCAGTCTGATAAGTGGGCAAAGCTTTGAATACGTCCGTGAATCGGGGTTACTGTTGTTAAAACAAAATGAGCAGGTGATGCTGGCCCTTAGGAATGTTGATTGATCTTCCATCAAGTTTATCCAGGGCGGAAATTGAACAAAAGAGCGGTTTTTTGATTATTTTTAAATTCAATCACCAATTTACTTCATAATCCACCATGGGTGCCAACGGAAAGCAAAGCCAAGCAATCACCCTGGCAGTATTACCATTTGAAAACCTCACCAGGGGAAACGATCTGGATATTATCTGCAGATCATTTTCTATTGATCTCACCACTGAGCTTTCCAGATTTAAACAGTTTCAGCTGATTGCTCCCGATTCGATTAACCAAATCGGACTTGATGATACTGTAGAGGAAAACGCTTCGGGCCTTGAGATAAGTTATCATATTAAGGGATCTTTTCGTGCCGACAGCAGTGCGGTAAGAATTAATGCCCAGTTGATCAATACCGGTCAGCGCCACCTGGTTTGGGCCGACCGGTTCGAAGGCACCAGAGATCAGATTCTGGAACTCCAGGATGACCTGCTCAACCAGGTGGTGTCCACTTTACAGCAGCAATTGAATTACAACTTACTCTCTCAAATTCGTCGGAAACCAAAGATTACGCTAAAAGCCTACGAATGCTGGCTCTATGGCATGGAAGAGGTTAGGAAGGGTTCACTGGAGAATGATATGAAGGCCCGTGAATACTTTCAGCAGGCCATCGCTGAGGAACCGCATTTCTCACTGGCCTATTCGGGTATGTCTTTGACTTACTTCAATGAATGGAGCTGTCAAATGTGGGAGCGCTGGGAGGTAAGCCAGAAAGAAGCTTTTGAGTGGGCAAACAAAGCCATCGAGTTAGACGAGAGCAACTATGTGGCATCATTGGTGCTGGGCAGAGTGATGATGTATCAGAGAGCCTATGAAACTGCCGAACATTATATACGGAAATCTCTGGCACTAAACCCTAACGATGCAGATAATCTGATGGAAATTGCTTCCTGTTTAACTTTTCTGGGTTATGCCGATGAAGCCTATCAGCTTAGTCAAAAAGCACTATCACTTAATCCAGCGGGGAAAGAGTCCTATTATCCGATGGCGGCTTTTATATTACTGGAGTTAGGTGAGTTTGAGAAGGCCAAAGAAATGATACAGAAGACCACCTATCTGCCATGGGTTGATACACCGGCTTACTTTGCCGGTATCTATTATTACCTGGGAGACATGGACCGGTCTGAGAGGTATTGGGAGCAGTTTTTAGACACGTATTGCGAAAAGATCAACTGTGGGACTTCCCCGGCGGCTGAAGAAGCTATAGACTGGATGATCAAGGTAAACCCTCATCGCTATCAGTCCAGAATGGAGCCCTATTGGAAGTTCAAATCAAATGGTAAGTACGGGGAAATAAGCACACAGACTACTTCGGGTGAAAGAAATACTTCTTTTTCCAATTCATTTCAGAAGCAGGATGACTTTTGGCGGATGTCTTTTGAGGGTACAGATGTACGACTGACAGAAGTCAAGGGTTTTAACGATTTAAGGAAATTACTGGAGAATCCAGGTCAACCCATTCATTGTGCAGAGCTGATGGGTACTGCCATCGGTACCGCCCGTCAACCATTGATAGACGATAAGGCCCGGGCTGCCTACCAGCAAAAAATCAAAGATCTGCAGCAGGATATTTCTGTGGCCGAACAGGATAATAACCTGGGTGTATTGGAGAATCTACAACATGAGTATGATCAGCTGCTGGAGCATTTGTCCAGTTCCCTGGGCCTGTCGGGCAAAGTGAGGCAGGCGGGAAATCCTATTGAAAAAGCCAGGTCGGCGGTTACCTGGAGGATACGCAATGCCATATCAAAAATAGAAAAAGCACATCCGGCACTGGGTAAACATCTTGCCCACTCTATCAATACCGGCACTTTTTGTAGCTATGAACCCGAAAACAAGGTTGACTGGATACTCGAGTAGAACTCACACTCACACCCACACCCATACTCACACCCACACTCACACTCACACTCATACTCACACTCCCACTCAACACCTCCTCACATCGTGAGGTCATAACTTACGCCCATAGGGTATAATGTCAAACCTAACCAACTAAATTATGCCTACTCCATTGGAAATCTTATTCGACCCCATTTCGCTGATCGTTTTGGCTATCTACGGGGCACTGATGTTTTGGGAAGCGGTATTCCCGGGGCGAAAATTGCCCAAAGTGAAGTATTGGAAGCTGCGGGGAATAACCGCTTTTGCCGCTTATTTTTACCTGTCTTCCTATCTGCCTTTAATTATTGACCCCATTTTGGAACCGTATAGATTGTTTGATCTTTCCGGTCTGGGTGTGCTGGCAGGAGCCCTGTTTGGGGTGTTGCTGTACGAATTCGGAGTTTACGTGTGGCACTATTGCCTCCACCGTTTTGACTTCCTGTGGCGCTCATTTCACCAGATGCATCACAGCGCAGAACGGTTGGATACCTATGGGGCTTTTTATTTCAGTCCCCTGGATATGATTGGCTGGACGGTCTTGGGAAGTGTTTGCTTTAGCCTGATAGCAGGATTAGTACCCCAGGCCATAACCTTGATGTTGCTGTCTACGACTTTTCTGGGAATTTTCCAGCATGCCAATATCAAGACACCACGCTGGTTGGGCTATATTGTGCAACGCCCAGAGAGCCATACCATTCATCATGCCACCGGAATTCACAGGTACAATTATTCGGACCTGCCGGTTTTTGATATCATTTTTGGAACATTCAGGAACCCGAAGTCTTATGACCATCGCACCGGATTTTATCACGGTGCCTCCGCCAGGGTAAGCGATATGCTGCTTTTCAGGGATGTCACCAATCCTAAAAAAATTAAAGAAGAGGCAACCTCGCAATTGACCAATGTTGAACCGCCTTTAAACAATGTTGAAACTGTAAAAGAAGTATTGTCATGAGCAACAGTCAAGATCTATTCGACAAGAGATATTATTTGACAGACGGTGGCCTTGAAACCACCCTGGTATATCATTTGGGTATTGAATTGAATCATTTCGCAGCCTTTGAACTACTCAATAACGCGGAAGGAAAGAAAGTCCTGGAAGATTATTTCCAGGACTACCTGGAGATTGCCTTAAAGAATGGACTAGATTTCATTCTGGAAACCGCTACCTGGCGCGCCAATGCTGATTGGGGTCAGCAATTGGGTTATTCCTTGAAGCAACTTAGCGATATAAACAAGGCATCGGTTTACTTCCTGAGAAACTTGATGCAGCAGCGGCAGTACAGGCCAATTAACTACTTGATTAGCGGTTGTATTGGTCCACGTGGAGATGGTTATACTCCGGGTGCTTTAATGGGTCCTGAGGAGGCCAAAGCCTACCATCAGACTCAGATACAGGATTTTGCCTATGCAGATGCGGACCTGGTAACGGCTATGACCATCAATTATTCCGATGAGGCAATAGGCATTATCAATGCTGCTAAATATTTTGGGATCCCGGTGGTGATTTCTTTTACCGTGGAAACGGATGGCAGGCTGCCCAGTGGTGAACCACTTGGTCAGTCCATTCAAAAAGTGGACGAGGCCACAATAGGTTATGCCAGTCATTATATGATCAATTGTGCTCATCCCAGCCATTTTATACAGGTTTTACAAGAGGCTGAAGGTTATTGGACCAGAAGGATTAGAGGAATCAGGGCCAATGCATCCTGCAAAAGCCATGAGGAACTGGATAATAGTGAGACCCTCGATGTGGGAGATAAAGATGAACTTGCAAAAGGCTACCAGGCTCTGCACAAGCTGCTTCCGAACTTAAAGGTAATTGGAGGATGTTGCGGTACCGACCACAGTCATATGGAGCAGATTTGTAAGGTGCTGTTTAGAGCACTGGTAACTAAGTAAATGCAGATTGTAATTTAACGCCAATTCCTTACTTTCAAGATGGTGTCGGACCTTGATTTTCGAAAAGATAGACTGGAATTTCAAATCCCCGGTTACCTGATACCGGGGGCGCAGGACATTTTAACACCGATGGAGCTGAGTTCATTTTAAGTATCTCACGGTAATTACACCGTCAATATCACGAAGTTTGGCAATCTGTGAGTCCTGTATTTCGGCATCAAGGTCGATAATGTTATAGGCAATATCTCCGCGATGCTGATTCAGCATATCTGAAATATTAATTTGCTGGTCAGCCAGTACTCCTGTTATCTGCCCCACCATTGCAGGAATGTTTTGGTTGATTACCACCAAACGGGGACCCTCTGTTCGCGGCAGGTTGGCTATAGGAAAGTTGACGGAATTCTTAATGTTACCATTTTCCAAATAATCCAGAAGCTGTGTCACTGCCATGATCGCACAGTTTTTTTCCGATTCGGGAGTGGAAGCCCCAAGATGTGGGAAGGGTATCACATTGGGATGGGCCACCAGTTCTTTATTGGGAAAGTCGGTAACAAAGCAGGCTACTTTCTGCTGTTCCATGGCTTCCGTCAGGTCCCCTATATCAATCAGGCCCGCCCGCGCAAAATTTAGGATCCGCACGCCACTTTTCATCAACTGGAGCCGGGGTTTGCTGATGAAATTCCTGGTATTATCATTAAGTGGCATGTGTAAAGTGATGTAGTCCGATTGCCGGAGCAATGCTTCCAGGCTGGGTGCCTTTCTCACATATTTGGACAGCTGCCAGGCAGCATCAACTGAAATATAGGGATCATATCCGGTAACTCGCATGCCCAGACTTTCAGCGGCGTTGGCCACCAACATGCCAATGGCTCCCAAACCAATTACTCCTAAGGTCTTTCCCTGTATTTCGGGGCCAGCAAAATTCTTCTTTTCTTTTTCGACTAATCCCGGAATCTCGTCCCCCTTATCTGCAAGTGATTGGGTCCAGCTTATGCCCTGATGAATTTTTCGGGATGCCAGCAACAGTCCGGCCAGTACCAGTTCTTTAACCGCATTGGCATTGGCTCCGGGGGTGTTGAACACCACTATCCCAGAGCGGGTACATGATTCCACCGGTATGTTATTTACTCCTGCCCCGGCGCGAGCAATAGCCAGCAGTTTATCGTTCAGTGCATAATCGTGTAGTGCATAGCTTCTTAGTAAAATTGCGTCCGGTGAGGAAACATCCGAGCCGGTTTGATAGCCGTTCTCATGTAGTCTCTTCAGGCCCTCATGATGAATACTATTAAAAACCTGTACAGAATAGCTCATTAGGGAAGATTTCTGTGTTCAAAGTCTTCCATGAACTGTACAAGTTGTTCCACACCTTCCCTGGGGAATGCATTGTAAATACTGGCCCTCATACCTCCCACGGAACGATGCCCTTTCAAAGTTTTAAAGTTGTTGTTCTCTGCCTCAGTAATGAATTTTTTGTCCAGGTCGACATTGCCGGTGACAAATGGAATGTTCATTATGGAACGGTCATCGCCCGATACCGTTGCAGTGAAAAGCTCCGACTGGTCCAAATACTGATATAACAAAGATGCCTTATCCCGGTTTCTGGCGGCCATCGCCTCCAAACCTCCATTGTCCAGCATCCATTGAAAAACCAGACCAGCCATGTAAATGATAAAACAGGGCGGGGTATTGAACAATGAATTGTTGTCCGCGTAAGTACGGTAATTAAACATGGTAGGAGTGATATCCAGGGCACGCCCGATCATATCTTCCCGTACAATCACAATGGTTAGACCGGCAGGGCCAATATTCTTTTGAGCACCGGCATAGATCACCGCAAACTTCGAAACCTCATAGGGCTTTGAAAGGATATCCGAAGACATATCACAGACCAGAGGTGTATTCCCGACTTCAGGCAAACCGGGGTAACAGGTTCCATATATGGTATTGTTCGAAGTAATATGTACATAGTCCGCATCCGGTGAAAAGATAGTTGCGGGTAGCTTGGGAATATAATTAAAGGTAGTATCCTCAGAGCTGGCCACCACATTCACCGCACCATACCTGCTGGCCTCTGCAATTGCTTTCTTTGACCAGGCCCCGGTATTCACATAGTCAGCTTTTTTGCGCTCCGTAAACAGGTTAAGTGGTACCGCGGCAAACTGGCTGGAAGCCCCTCCCTGAACAAATAGTATCCGGTAATTCTCAGGAATGTTCATGAGGGTACGCAGATTTTCCTGGGCATTTTGATGAATTTCGGTGTAGTTCTTTCCCCGGTGACTCATTTCCATAACTGACATCCCGGTTCCCCGGAAGTCAACCAGGTCGCGTTGAGCCTGTTCAAGTACAGATAGCGGTAGATTTGCTGGTCCGGCAGAAAAATTGTAGCATCTGCTCATATATTCAGTAATGTTAGGTCTGTTCGGTTCAATAACAGGGGGTGAATATACGCACACTCATCTTCAATCTCAAGCACAAATCCATGCTGGTATTTATGCTAAATTTTTCCGGGGGAAAATCCACAATTTGCATTAATTTGGCCAATGACTATTCGTATTCACTATTAAAGCTTGACATAGGGAGACCCGCCTGGTTGAACAAGTCTGCAGCGGCAGTATTGCTCCAGGCATAGCGTACCGCCTGGGGTTGTTTGACCTGCTTAGATTGTAGGATTACCTGTTCTCCTTTAATGGTGGCTCTAGCCGGATAAAATACACCGTCGGTTCCGGCAAGCTCGAATAGCTGAGATCTTTTGTCTTTGGCATGCAAGCCGGCAGCATGGTCAAAATTTACCGTGACTTTGTTTTTATCAGTGGTGAAACCTGAAAATAGCGGACTGTCTGCTATTTCCT
>JAUIKU010000183.1 GCA_030430675.1 Bacteroidia bacterium
GCCGGCATCTAGGTTATATACTGTATTGGCTTCGAAAGTCGCATCCGTTACGGCAGGATCAGTTACATCGACTACTGGTTGCCCCACGTTTATAGTGGCATCAAAAGTAGTCGCCAGTGGAGGATTATTGTCATCTGTAGCTATAAATGATACTGTAATTGTGGAACCAATGACAGCGTCAGCCGGAACGGATTCCACATGTGTTCCTCCTGCAACTGCTTGTCCATTGGCGGTTACACTAACGGTAGTGGCTCCTGTGCCCGGAGTGGCGGTAACAGTAAAGGTCACATCATCTCCTGGTGATGCTCCGGTAGTTCCCGGAGTAACCGTTAAAGTAGGCGCCGATGGGTTGCCACCCGGCGCATCATCGTCATCACTACATGACACCACCATGAAGGCTAGTCCAGCCAGAAATAAAAACAAATAAGATAATTTCTTCATCGTGAATTTTTTGATTGATTGAATAATTGGTTATTGAAAACAATATTTAAATAGAGCTCAAAGGTGAGGATTTCATGTTACCTGAGCTGGTAGGAATTATTAATTAATTGTTAAAAAAAAGAAAGTAGAATGCAAAGACTGTTAACAGAGCGTTAACAATATTGTCAAATTGTTAATAGCCTTACTAAGGGATCGATTACTGATTGATCGGTACTTTATTGAGTATTTCCTTGAGTACCTGTTGCGGAGATACACTATCGGCTTCGGCTTCATAATTCAGCAGCAATCGGTGGTTCATTACATCTACCGCTACCTCTTTGATATCCTCCGGCAACACATAATCGCGTTCATTGAAAAACGCCACGGCCTTGGCGGCCAGATTTAGATTGATACTGGCTCGGGGTGAAGCTCCAAATTGTATATAGTTGCTTAACTGGGGCATCCCATAGGCTTCGGGATCCCTGGTGGCAAAAACCAGTTCTACAATATATTGTGCCAGTGAGTTACTTATGTTCACCTGATTGATCTCATCACGAATGGCAAATATATCGGCCTTGGTAAGGATCTGGTTTACCTCGTCGTTGAAGTTGAGATTGGACATCCTCAACATGATTTCCATCTCCTGCTCCTTTGTGGGATAAGTAACATTCACCTTCATCATGAATCGATCCACCTGAGCTTCGGGAAGCGGATAGGTACCCTCTTGTTCCACCGGATTCTGGGTGGCCAGCACTAGAAAAGGCCGGTCTAAACTAAAAGTGGTTTCACCAATGGTTACCTGCTTTTCCTGCATAGACTCCAGCAAGGCCGACTGCACCTTGGCCGGTGACCGGTTGACCTCATCGGCCAGAATAATGTTGGCAAATATTGGACCTTTCTTTACTTCGAATTCACTCTTTTGCTGATTGTATATCATGGTGCCGATCAGGTCAGCCGGCAATAAATCCGGAGTGAATTGGATCCGCTGAAAGTCCAAATGCAATACCCTGGCCAGCGTGTTCACGGTAAGTGTTTTCGCCAATCCCGGAACCCCTTCCAGCAATACGTGCCCCTGGGTAAATAGTCCGATCAGCAATCTGTTGATCATGTAATCCTGCCCTACCACTACTTTGCCCACCTCTTCAAATACGCGCTTGATCTTTGCCTGGTGCTCTTGCTTCAATTCATTGGACACAGTCTCTTCCACAGGGTTACAGATTTAATGTAGGAAACTCTTATAATCTAAAAATGCAAAAATAATAAAAAAACCTTACCACCAATAGGTGTACAAGGATTTCGATTTTTTAGTTTGTTAACATTAAATTAACATTATCGGCTTATATGTTAATAAATTGTTAACTTAGTATTAGGCTATCGTGAACACGGAGGCAGTGCTCAGGAATTCTAAAATATCGTTGATCGTAATATTTCTGTTGGTCATACCCATGATCTCCAACAGCCAGGATACCGCTATGAGGTCCGACAGGTTCGATCACTACGCTATATGGTTTGACAATTTGTCGGAAAACGAAATAGGACCTGTTAAGTATCATTGGACCCATCTGAACAAGTTTATCAACCATCTACAGAAAAAACAGCACAGATATAAAGATCCGGTAGATTTTCTAAGTTATGTTTATTTTAAGGTACACCGTAAATATTTAGGCAGGTATCAAACACCTTCAACCATGGATGATCTACTCCTAAATCGCAATTACGATTGTCTCACCGGTACCGCTCTGTACGGGATGATTTTTGACAGGTTGAATATACCTTATGAAATCGTGGAGACATCTTACCATATTTATCTCAGCCTGGAGGTCAACCATCAAACAGTGCTGATAGAATCAACCAGTCCGTTGAATGGTTTTATATATAATAAGGAAGCTATAGCAGACCTTCTCACCCGTTACCGGCAAGACCTTGAAAGTAATTCAACCTCAGAGGAAAAACACTTTCAAATCTCTGAGCCCGTTAACAATCTTATCGGCCTGGACCAGTTGGCAGGATTACAATACTACAATCTTGCTGTGGCCGCCTACAACCAAAAAGATCTCAAACAAGCATTAGCCAATATGTCCAAGGCTTTGGATTATTATCCCAGCACCCGTGTAAAGGAAGTTATGGGAAGGATGCTTGATACTCTTGATGAGGATAAGAACTTCGATGCGCTATTAAAAGATGCATACTTATCGAGATTTAACCATCTGCGACATACCCTGGTAACAGCCAATCGGGAAAAATAGGATATTCCTTAAATTTATGGGCAAATTATGACGTGATGTACTAAAATGTATACAGCACATCATAATTTCCTTAATTTTAGGTATGCTCCTGCGCTGTATATTTTCTACTGCCATGGTTCTGGCAGTTACTTTGAGTTCCTGGGGACAATCACACACCATTTACCTGGTAGGTGATGCCGGTGAGCCTTTTGAACGGGGGAACCCGGTAATCCGGCAAATTCAGTCCCACCTGGCCGCAGAAACTAACTCCCATTCAATCATTTACCTGGGAGACAATATTTATCCCAATGGGCTGCCTGCGGAAAATCATGCTGACCGCGGCCGGGCACAGCAAATTATGGAAGGCCAGCTGGAAATACTCAGAGGCTACCAGGGGCAGGTTTATGTTATTCCCGGCAATCACGACTGGGACAAGGGCAAGAAAGATGGCTACTCCTACATCAGAAATCAGGAGAAATTCGTGGAATCCTACCTTTTATCAATGCTCGGGGACAGTGTAAATGCCTTTCTGCCCGATCACGGATGTCCCGGGCCAGTGGAGGTGGCATTGTCGGAAGAAATTACCCTGATTATCCTGGATACCCAGTGGTTGTTACACCCCTGGAATAAACCCAGACTGGACGATGGCTGCGAAGTTGGAGATTATAAAGACGTGTTCGATCAGTTGGATGAAATGGTGAGAAGAAACGATCGCAAAAAAGTGATCGTTGCCACACATCACCCCTTGTACAGTTACGGTATGCATGGGGGGGTATCTAATGCCAAGCAGCATATATTTCCATTAACCGATGTAAATGAATCTCTTTATATACCACTTCCCATTATCGGATCGATCTACCCCCTTTACCGGAAGTACCTGGGTAATATACAAGACATTGCCCATCCAAAATACAAGGCTATTCGAAATACACTGGCGGAAATCTTCCGGCAACACCCCAACCTGATCCATGTCAGTGGTCACGAACACTCTTTACAATATATCCAGAAAGACACCACGCACTTCGTAGTAAGCGGAGCGGGATCAAAAAGCACTTTTGTTAAACAAAAGAAATACTCGCAGTACGCCAACCAACAACTTGGTTTTGCCAAACTGATATTCCAACAGGATGGCGATGTTCAACTAGAATTCTGGAATCCCTCGGCCCCCGATGGACCGGTATACCAGGAGCAATTATTCAACATGCCTTATGTTCCCTTGCCCGCTGCGGATAATTTCGATGTTGATTTCAGGGACAGCACCGTGGTAGTTAATGCCAGCGATCAATATCAGACTGAAAATACCGGGTTGCTGGGTGAAAATTACCGCAAGGCCTGGCAGACAAAAATCGAAGTGCCGGTATTTGATATTGGCCGGGAAAAAGGAGGTTTGGAAATTGTCAAGCGCGGAGGCGGTCAACAGACCAGATCCTTACGACTGGAAGCCAGTGATGAAAAACAATACGTTTTGAGGTCTGTGGAAAAATATGCTGAAAAAGCCATCCCGGAAGCACTTAGAAGTACCGTGGGCGCCGATTTGGTACAGGACCAGATATCGGCATCTCACCCCTATGCCGCCTTTGTTATCCCCCCACTGGCGGAAGCTGCACAAATCTACCACACCAACCCCAAACTGGTATACATTCCGGATGATCCCCGGCTGGGGGAATATCGTGCCGACTTCGCCAATTCCCTGGCATTATTTGAAGAGCGACCCGATGATAACTGGAAAGAGGCGGACTTTTTTGGCAACTCCAAAAAGATTGTTAGTACAGCAGATGTACTGGAGGAACTTTACGACGACAACGATAACCGGGTTGACCAGCTTTGGGTACTGAAATCAAGGTTATTCGATATGTTCATCGCTGACTGGGACCGGCATGATGACCAATGGAGGTGGGCAAGCTTTAAAGAAAGTGGCGGCAGGCTGTTCCGGCCGATTCCCAGAGACAGGGACCAGGCCTTCTTTATCAGTGAGGGGTTCATTATGAATAAAGTCCAAAAAAAATGGGCCATGCCAAAATTTCAGGGATTCGACAGCAAATTCACTTTTGTTCCGGGCTTTAATTTTAATGCCCGGTATTTCGACCGTGACTTTCTAAATGAGCCCAGCCTGCAAGAATGGATAAGCAGCGCGGACAGCCTGCAATCCAGACTTACCGACCAGGTGATCGAAGAAGCCATCAGGCTATGGCCGGAACCCATTTTCGAGATTGATGGTGAGGAGGTTATCGCCAAGTTGAAATCACAAAGAACACACCTCAAGGAATATGCTATAGAGCAATACCTTTTCCTGGCTAAGGCAGTGAATGTTCGCGGTAGTGACAAGAAAAAAGAATATTTCCTGGTGGAGCGGCTGGATGACCAATATACCAGGGTAAGGATGTTCAAACGCACCAAAGACGATGATACGGATGAGCTGATGTACGACCGCACCTTTAACCGGGATGAAACCGAGGAAGTACGATTGTATGGATTAGGCGGCGATGACCTGTTCGAAGTGAAAGGAACCACCAGGAAAGGAATCCTGGTTAGAATTATCGGGGGTGAAGGTGAAGATATTATCAGGGATGAATCTCAGGTTCACGGGTTAAAAAAGCAAACCAGGGTATACGATACCAAGGAAGGAAATATCCTGGAACTGGGAACAGAAGCCAAAGATCTAACCTCCTGGAGGGAAGATGTAAACAACTACAACAGGAAGGAATTCAACTACAACAGGCTGATTCCATTGATAATTGCCAGTATCAATAGAGACGATGGGATATTTCTGGGTGGGGGAGTTATTTATGAAAGTCATGGTTTTCGAAAAGTACCTTTTAAAAGCCGCCAGATAGTGACGGCACAAGGGGCTTTTGCCACCGGCGCATTTCATGTGAAATACAATGGAACCTTTACCGATGTCCTGGGACAGTGGGACCTGGATCTCGATGTGGATGTATCCGCCCCTAACTCGGTGACGAATTTCTTTGGTTATGGCAATGAAACTTCCTTTAACAAGGAGGCTGATGAAGATTTTAACGTGGAAAAAGCCATCGACTATTACCGTTTGCGATTCAAATACTTCAATCAAACAGGCCTGTTAAAAAAGAACGTAGGCGCTAACGCCTCACTGGGTGTTGGGCATCATTTTCAATCGGCCAAGGTTGAAGATGATTATCACGGAGAGGACCGGTTTATTCTGGATCCCGGAAACGTTCCGGACAGTGCCGACTTCTTTTCCTGGAAAATGTATGAAGGTGCAATCTTACAATTTCACTATGACAGCCGCGATAATCCCAGACTTACCACCAGGGGCATCAACTGGCTTACGGAGCTTCGGGCTTATACCGGGCTCAATGATCATTCCGGAAATATTGCCATCTTTAATTCAGAGTTATCCTTTTTCTTTAGCCTGCGGCTGCCTTCACGGCTTACTGTCGCTACCAGGTTTGGCGGTGGTCATAACTTCGGTACCGGTGAATTCTTTCAATCTCAGGTATTGGGCGGATTGAGCAATCTGCGAGGATTCCGCAAAAACCGATTCTATGGAGATAGCCGATTCTATAATAACACTGAACTTCGGCTAAAACTGGGTACTATCAGAAATCGCGTTCTTCCGGTTAGCATGGGAATTTATGGGTTCAATGACCTGGGAAGGGTATGGCTGGAAGGTGAGGATTCCAACCAATGGCACCATGGTTACGGAGGCGGTATTTGGATGGCCCCCTTAAACGTTTCCGTGATTTCATTGGAACTGGGCAAATCCAAAGAGGAATTACTATTTAATTTTCGTCTGGGATTCTTATTATAAACAGGCCAAATACTTAGATTTATAATAATACCAATCGGTATATTTTTTATATCTTGGACCAAACCAAGTGTAGCTAATGCCCGCCAAAGTCAAGAAATCCCAGCGAACCAGGCAGTTTATTATTGAAAAGTCTGCTCCTATCTTCAATAAACAAGGTTTTTCTGGGACTTCGTTACAAGACATAATTGAAGCCACCGGATTAACCAAAGGCAGCATTTACGGAAATTTTGAGGATAAAAACCAGTTGGCAATGGCTGCATTTGAGTTTAACAGCCACTACATAGTGGACCGGATCAGGGTTTTGGTATTATCCGATAGAAATGCCAGCCAGAAGCTTCGTGATATCACCAGCTTTTACCGGAAATTTCTTTATCAGGAAGAACTTAGTGGTGGTTGCCCATTGCTTAATACTGCCACTGAAGCGGACGATACACACATCGGATTGAAGGAACTGGTACTGCAGTCACTGGATTATTTACGTCGCTCATTTGTGTACGTAATGAAAGAGGGAAAGGATCGGGGCGAGATTCCACAACATATTGATTGTGAGTATTATACTACAATATTTCTGGCACTTATTGAGGGTGGGATCTTACAGACCAAACTTTATGGAAAGTCAAAATTCCTGTTGGATTGTCTGCGGCACATAGATACTATTATCGAAGAGATCGAATTGAATTGAAATTAAATATACCAAACGGTATATTTTAATATATCTATTGAGGTTTATGCTTTAAATATATTATGGGTGCAATAAGTGCAGGATTACTAATGGTCAGACTATTGCATGACCAGCCGGAATACTTTTTGGTTCATCCAGGGGGACCGTATTTCATAAAAAAAGATTTGGGAAGTTGGAGTATTCCCAAGGGCCTGCCTGAAACCGGGGAGCACTTGCTGGATGCAGCCATCAGGGAGTTCCGGGAAGAAACCGGACTTCAACCGCAGCCTCCTTATTTTTCATTGGGATATATCAAACAAAAGGGTGGTAAAATGGTGCATGCCTGGGCGTTCCAATTGCCTCCACGTTGCTCCAACTGGGATCCACAGACTGACTTACTGTCCAATACTTTCCAACTTGAATGGCCACCTCGGTCTGGCAGATACCAGGAGTTTCCAGAGATTGATCAGGCCGGTTGGTTTAGTGCAGAGCAGGCCACAGAAAAAATTAATCCCGCTCAAATACCGCTGCTGGAACGTGCCGCTACCTGTGGAATATGAATTAGAGGCTTACGAATTCTACCCTTCTGTTGGCTGCTTTACCTTCAGGTGTCTCATTACCGGCTACCGGTTGCGATTCTCCTTTGCCCTCGACAGATAAGCGTGCCGCAGCAATTCCAAAATCATTCACTAAGGCATTCTTTACAGATTCTGCCCGTTGTTGCGATAAATTAAGATTATCGGCATCGGCGCCATCGCTGTCGGTATGCCCAATGATGTTGAGATTCATCTGGGTATTTTCCTGCATGGCCAGTGCGATTTGTCTGATTACCCCATAAGATTCAGGCTGGATAGTGGCGGAATTGACGTTGAATAGAATTCCGTTGGTAGAAACCATGCCGTCCCGGAGCAGTTGACTTCTCAAATCGAGCCCTCCTTCGGCGATCTTCAGATTTCTAATAAAAATATCCTCCTTGCCATCTTTAAAATAGTGAGGCTGAAACTTCAGATATTTAATAACATTTCCTTCCGGTACCAGCCTGGGCACATCTATATATTTTTTCTCATTGACCCAAAGTCTGAACCGGGTTTTATTAACAGCAATAGATACATGAGGCTGGTTTAACACCTGTTGCCTAATGTCAGCCTGGACCTGGTTGTTAATTATCGCTTTATTGTCCACCGCGTTTCTAACGTAGAATCCAATGGGATGATACTGACAAAACGGAATGCGTACTCTCACAAAAGACCTGCTGGTCTCAAAAGTGTTGTTTCCATCCAGCACCACCTCAAGCAGAGTGGATGATGCGGTATGTTTATCAATACCTCGAGCTTCCAAATCGAATTCGATGGTGTACTCTTCAGGCAACTCCCGTGGCAGATCAGGGATATAGTCTGCGCCGCTTTTCATCAGGAACCATTTATCATTCGAATCTCCCAGGGTTACGACTTCCCCCGATCCATCGGTATTCCATCTGGCGGGAAAGTCACCAATGGCATCCTGTTCAAAATCATCAAAAACCATCAGTACCTCCCCCGGTACGTAATCAAACTTGGTATTTACAGTAAAAGAAGCTGAAGATTCTGCTGCCGCGGTAGCAGGAGCGGGAGTAGTACCGGTGTCAGTGGCTGGAGCAGGTGCCGAGGTTTGATTGGGGCTATTCTGAGAATCAGGAGTGCCTTCCACCGGTTGTTCCCCCTCACCGGTAACAACATCTCCCACGCCACCTTCTACCTTATCAAGCGCCCTGTCAGTTGCCTGGTCAAATCTTCTGTCTATGCGATCCTGAACTTTCTTCTTGATGCGGTTTCCCAGATTCTTCAATTGTGCAGAAGAATCAACTGTAGTCAAACAAAGGAGGATGGGCAGCAAAAAAATTATGAGCCGTTTCATGATGAAATCATTTGGTGTTAAGTGGTCTAAGTAATTTAGCAATTTTTCTATATATAATCATAGATAACCGGAGATATGTAGCCTTTACCATGCAACGAAAATTGTTTTGTTTAATATTTATTGATTTTTGTTAAACATTTTTATCTGATAACAGTTTAGGAGGTATTAGGAATATTTAAACTTTATCAATGATGAAAAATTTGAGTTTTTTAAATGGGAAATTATTCTCGATTATCTTAGGGGCTTTCGCGGTGCTTGTTATGAGCTGCAGCGATGATGATGATAACGCCCCCGTTCCGCCTACCAACGACGACATTGTAAGTATTGCGCAAGCAACACCTGAGTTGAGCAGCCTGGTGGCGGCATTATCAAAATATCCTGACCTGGTGAATACACTTAGCAGTCCGGGTACTTTTACTGTATTTGCTCCCGATAATAATGCGTTTAATGCGGTATTAGCGGCAGTTGGACAAACCAGTATTGACGATCTTCCTGAAGATGTCCTACGAGACATACTGGAGTATCATGTGGCTGCTTCTGCCGCCCTGTTCTCAACAGATCTTTCAGACGGGCAGATGGTAGATATGGTAAACGGATCATCTGTAGATGTCTCTATAGCCGGGAATACCGTTTCCATAAACAATGCGCAGGTAACCGCTGCCGATGTTGAGGCCTCCAATGGGGTAGTTCACATCGTTAATGCAGTGCTGGTACCTCCCAGCATGTTACCAATTGTAGGAACTATTGTGGCCCCAGTGTATTTCGATAAGGATTTTACTACCCTGGTTGCTGCTGTGCTGGCTGCAGAAGGGGATATTCTGTCCGTATTGCTGGGCAATGGTCCCTCTGATAACGGCTTGACCTTGTTCGCGCCCACTAACGAAGCTTTTGAAGCGGCGGGAATCACTGAACTTCCCGATGCTGCCACACTTACCGCT
>JAUIKU010000184.1 GCA_030430675.1 Bacteroidia bacterium
GCAATTCAACAATCTGCTGATTGCTGTAGTATTCATTGGTCCTTATGTCAACAACATACTCACAAGCTGCAGGAACCACGTTGTGTTGATGTCCAGCGTTTATTTGAGTAACCGTCATTTTCACCGGCCCCAGTAGTGAAGAGTATTCGGGAAAGTGGTGCTTCTGAATAAAGCGTATATCTTCCATGGCCAGGTATATGGCATTTATCCCCTCGTCCCGGGCTGCGTGCCCGGCCCTGCCCTCAGTTTTACAATCCAGTACCACCAGCCCTTTTTCAGCTATTGCCATTTGCATTTCTGTCGGTTCACCCACCACTGCCAGGTCAACCTGACCCAGTTCCTCCAGAATGCTACTGATGCCATTGGTCCCCGAAATTTCTTCTTCGGCGGTAAGTGCGATTGCCACCCGGTAGGGCAGACGCGGCTGTGAAGATAGATAAATAAAAGCGGCCACCAGGGCAACCACCGAAGCCCCGGCATCATTGCTGCCCAATCCAAATAATTTGTCGTCCTTTACTACAGGTTCACAGGGTGGATGGTCCCAGTTGCCAGATGCCTTGACGGTGTCATGATGGGAATTTAATAATAAAACAGGGGCACCCTCCTGGCAATTATCTGCAATGCTCCAGACATTATTTTGCTTTCGGAAAACTTTTCGGCCATTCTCACGGAGAAACTCTTCCAAGATCTCTGCGGTTTGATCCTCTTCCCTGCTCACTGATGGAGTGGCAATTAATTGTTTCAACAGATTTATTGCAGACTCATATTGTGAATCGGAAGTAATCATGACAGGCTGACTTTGGTTCCTGATGATCCCGTGATGTCTCTCCAATCACAGAGAAAGATTCGCTTTATGCCCAGTCGCAATCCGGCAAAGGCGTTGTCCAGCTTGGGGATCATTCCTCCGGCCACGGCCCCACTTGACACCAGTTGTTGATAATTTTGCGGGCTTAGCAGCGGCAGTACTGAGTTTATATCTTCCGGATCAAGCAATACTCCCGGTTTATCCAGGCAGTAGACCAGCGTCACCGAATATTTCCCGGACAGGGCTATACCCAGATGCCTTGCAATTGTGTCAGCATTGGTGTTTAACAATTGACCCTTGCCATCGTGCGTCAACGGACAGCATACCGGGACCAACCCATGCTTTAGAAACAGTTCAAGCACTAGGTTGTCACCAGGAGATTCCGTTAAATCACCGGCAAAACCATAGTCTATATCTTTTACCGGCCGCTTGACCGCCTGGATAATATTGCCGTCCGCTCCTGACAGTCCGATGGCATTTATTCCTTTTGATTGTAACCTGGCCACCAGGTTTTTATTAACCAGCCCTCCGTATACCATGGTTACTACCTGCAAGGTATCCTCGCTGGTAATCCTTCGCCCATCTACCATTTTGGCAGTGATTCCCAGCTGTTCTCCCATTTGGGAAGCTTGATCTCCTCCTCCATGTACCATGATTTTGGGCCCGGTGATTCCAGCGAACTGATCAAGTACCTGATTTAAAACATTCGGATCATCTATTACCCGGCCGCCGATCTTTAAAATGAACAGGTTTTTATTCATTGTTCAAAATTTGCGCAAGTACTGCCTGTGCTGCAAATAAGCGATTATGAGCCTGCTTTACCACCAACGACTGATCAACAACCTCATCGGAAGCCACAACATTTCTCCTAAGCGGCAGGCAATGCATAAATTTACCCTGGTTGGTCAGGGACATTTTTTCGGAGGTGATCATCCAGGAAGGATCTTTTGTTAAAACCTGTCCGTAGGATTGATAGCTGCTCCAATTTTTGGTATAAACAAAGTCCGCATCCTGCAATGCCAGATCCTGTTGGTGAATCACTTCTACTCCATTGGTAAACTCAGGAGCCAGCTCGTATCCGGGTGGGTGGGTAAGTACCAGCTCACAATCCCATTGTTTTGCCCATTGCAGGAAGGAATTGGCAACTGCCTGGGGCAATGCCCTGGGGTGAGGCGCCCAGGTTAGCACCACTTTCGGTTTATGAGATTTTTGATGCTCCTGTATGGTGACCATATCTGCCAGTGATTGCAACGGGTGCAAGGTGGCGCTTTCCAGGCTGATCACCGGAACCTGTGCATGGGCCACAAATTTATTGAGTACGGTTTCTTGATAGTCTGCGGTAACGTCCTGAAGTCCGGCAAAGGTCCGGATGCCAATTACATCACAGTACTGACTGATCACTGCTGCTGCTTCCTTCACGTGTTCAGCAGTTCCCCCATCCATAACGGTGCCGTCCTGAAACTCCAGTTGCCAGCTGTCCTGGTTCATATTCATTACAATTACCTGCATGCCCAACTGATAGGCGGCCTGCTGGGTGCTCAGCCTGGTTCTCAAGCTGGGGTTCATGAAAATTAGACCAAGAGTTTTGTTGTTTCCCAAATCTGGTTGGGAAAAAGGCGCATGCTTAAATGCTAATGCCTCATTCACCAACCCCTTTAGATCAGTGACATCCTCAATGGATAAGAAGTTTTTCATTTTTTAAACTATTGGTTAACCCGGAAATAAATTGGTCGATATGCTGGTCCTTGATACCTAAAGGAGGCAGCAATCTCAGAATATTGGGGTCACTGGCAGAGCCCACAAAGATTTTTTCCTTTAACAAGAGATGTTGTCTTAATGGCTTGACGTCAAAATCGAATTTGATACCCAGCATTAAACCGGTTCCTTTTATTTCCTTTATCTCGTCAATCCCGGTGAGTTGATGGGACAGTCTTTCCCCTTGAACCCGGGCATTATCTACCAGGTTTTCCTGCTCCAGCACTTCCAATACTGCCAGTCCGGCGCTACAGGCCAGGTGACTGCCGCCAAACGTGGTGCCCAGCATGCCGTAATGTGCTTCAACAGTTGGTTCAATAAGTAATCCTCCCAATGGGAAGCCATTCCCCATGCCTTTGGCCATGGTGATAATATCCGCTGCTATTTCAGCATACTGGTGAGCAAAGAACCTGCCGGTCCGTCCATATCCCGATTGAATTTCATCCAGGATCAACTTGGCGCCATACCTGGTGCATAATTTCCTCAGTCCCTGTAAAAATGATTTCGACGGGGTATTGATTCCTGCTATTCCCTGAACGCCTTCAATGATAACCGCGCAGGTTTCATCCTTGCGCAGCACCGCTTCAACTGCATCCAGATCTTCAAAAGAAAGAAACGCAACGTGATCACTAGGATTTATAGCAGCTCTGATGCGGGCGTTGTCTGTTACTGCCACTGCGGCTGCAGTGCGACCGTGAAAAGCCTTATTAAAGGCAATCACTCCCTTTTTACCGGTTATAAATGAGGCCAGTTTTAAAGCATTTTCGTTAGCTTCGGCCCCGGAATTCACCAGAAACAGATTGTATTCGGGGTAACCACTTAGCGCACCTAGTTTTTCCGCCAGTTGTTGCTGTAAGGGATTTATTACTGAGTTCGAGTAGAACCCGAGTTTTTCCAGTTGATCTGCTATCCTTTTAACATAGTGCGGATGTGAATGACCGATGGAAATCACTGCATGACCGCCGTAAAAATCCAGGTATTTGTCACCGCTGCGATCCCAAAAGTAACATCCTTTGGCGGATACCGGTTCGATATTAAAGATGGGGTAAACGTCGAATAGGTTCATATTTTCACTGTTTAGAATCCAATAGCTTTCAACCGCAATCCGGCATCTTCTTCGAAGCCAAACGTCAGGTTCATATTTTGAATGGCCTGACCCGATGCACCCTTAACCAGGTTATCGATTATGCTGGTGACCAGTAATCTGCCTTTGGCATATTGCAGCTGCAGAAAACACTTGTTGGTATTTATTACTTCTTTTAAACTGATGGTTTCCTGCGATACCATGGTAAAAGGATGATCATGGTAATAATCCGAATACAATTTTTTTATCTGATCAAACTCAGGTGATACCCTGGTATAAGCAGTACAGAAGATGCCTTTGGTGAAATCTCCCCGCAGGGGAATGAAATTAATATCGGGCAACTCCGTATTGCCGGACGTTTCCAGGGTTTGACAAATTTCCGCCAGATGCTGATGCTCGAATGCCTTATATACTGAAAGATTGTTCTGGCGCCATGAAAAGTGAGTGGTAGGCAATAATCCGGCGCCGGCACCGGTAGATCCGGTAATGGCGTGTACATGAACCTCCTCCTGTATCAGGTTGTTTGCAGCTAAAGGCAGTAGCGCCAGTTCAATGGCGGTGGCAAAACAACCCGGGTTGGCAATACTGGAGGATTGCTTTATCTGCTCCCGGTTGGCTTCCGGCAGCCCATAGGTAAAAAAGTTCCCCGGTTGTTTCAGTCGATAGTCATGGCTCAAATCGATAATTCTGGCGGTGATCTCAGGGTGTCCTTCCAGATAACTGCGGCTTTTCCCATGACCCATGCAAAGAAAGAGTACATCTAATGATTGCGGTGGATCGCCGTTTTCAAATAAGAGATCAAGTTCACCGGTAAGATCTTTATGATGGGAAGAAATTGGCTTGCCATGCTGTGAATTGCTTTGAACAAAGGTTATTTCTACTTCCGGATGATTGATCAGCAGTCGCATTAACTCCCCGCCAGTGAAACCGGCACCGCCGATGATTCCCGCCTTTATCATGATTTTTTCTCGTTAACAGCGCTAAATATCTTATTCTGATTCGCCAGGATTTTTGTAAATCCTTTCACATCCTGTCCGCTCCAGCCAGCATTCATTTCCCCATATTGACCAAACTCCGAAGACATCAGGTCGAATTCTGAGGTTATTCCCAGTAATTCAAATCGATAAGGAAGGAGTTTAATGTGAACAGTTCCCGAAACATTCTCCTGGGTATCTTCTAAAAATTTCTCAATATTTCGCATCACCGGATCCAGGTACTGACCTTCGTGTAGTAACATCCCGTACCAATTGGCCAACTGTTCTTTCCAGTATTGCTGCCATTTGGTGAGATTGTGTTTCTCCAGTAAATGATGGGCTTTGACCAGTATTATAGCAGCTGCAGCTTCAAACCCTACCCGTCCTTTGATACCAATGATGGTATCTCCCACATGGACATCTCTGCCAATGGCATAGCTGCCAGCCAGTTCCTGCAGGGCCTGAATGGTTTCTACCGGGTTGTTGAAATTGTCGTTATCGATTCCAATGGGTTCACCCTTGGTAAAATGCAGGTTAATTGTTTTGTTGTCTGTCGCCTGCATTTGAGAAGGATAGGCCTGCTCCGGCAACGGCAAATTTGATGTCAGCGTTTCACTGCCACCCACGCTGGTACCCCATAACCCCTTGTTTATACTATATTGCCCCTTGGTCCAGTCCCAGTCAACTCCCTGCTGTTGCAGATAGCTAATTTCGTCTTTCCGGGAAAGCTGCTGGTCTCTGATTGGGGTGACAATCTCCATTTCCGGGCACATGATCTCAAAAACCAGGTCAAACCGTACCTGATCATTACCGGCCCCGGTGCTCCCATGGGCAATATGGGAAGCCCCTGTCTTCCGGGCGTGCTCTGCTACCGCCATAGCCTGGAATACCCGCTCCGCACTTACAGAAAGCGGGTAGGTCTGGTTGCGTAATATATTGCCAAAAATCAGGTACTTGACACATTCCTCATAGAATTGCCCGGTGGCCCGGCGGGTTTTATGAGTACTTACTCCCAGATCGTACGCCCTTTGTTCTATTTCAGAAAGTTCTTCCGGACTGAACCCTCCGGTATCCACCAGGATCGAATGTACTTCCATCCCTCTATCCTGACTTAAATATTTGACACAATAGGAGGTATCCAACCCTCCACTAAATGCTAAAACTACCTTATTTGTCATCCTTAAATTTCTTTGTGGGGTTTCGTTTGAGAAAGTTCTTGAACCTTTGCCATCGTCTCCCGTTGCCATTGGTTTGTTTTTCCCGGTTCGGGTCGTACAACATCCCGGTACAGAGGCAATGACTTCGAGTGGTTCGCTGCAGGATGTCATAGTTCTGGCAACTTTTACAACCCAGCCAAAAGGAATCATCGTTGGTGAGCTCTGAAAAAGTTACCGGCTTATACCCCAGTTCTGAATTGATCTTCATTACCGCCAGGCTGGTAGTGATACCAAAGATCTTGGCATGTGGATACTTCTTTTTGGAAAGTTCAAAAATCTTCTTTTTGATATTCTTGGCTAGCCCGGTACGTCTGAAATCTGGGTGTACAATAAGCCCCGAATTGGCTACGTATTGTTCATGGCCCCAGCTTTCAATATAGCAAAAACCTGCCAACTGGGTGCCTCTGGTGGCGATTACGGCCTTTCCCTGATGGATTTTTTGTCGCAGGTACTCTGCACTGCGCTCGGCAATACCGGTACCACGGGCCTTGGCTGCTTCTGCCATCAGGACACTGATTTCCTCAGCGTATTGCAGATGAGTGTCGTCAGCTATGGATATAGTAACATCCATGTTAATTAATTCTAATTTTCAAAAGTGTGAAATACCTAAAAGGTGTGCAATAAATAATGGAAGAGTACCAGGTGCGTAGCCCGGTAAAAGAAATCTAGACCCCCAGGGGCCTCCTGCTCCTTAAGAAAGCAGGTGCGGTCGCTCGTGCGGCCTGGTGTAATGAGGTGAAAAATGTCTTCTCTGCTGACATAGTGGAGCAAATTTATAACAATTTGATTGATAATTGCAAATATGCCTTAATCATTTATGTGATTCACAGCATATTTGTATTTTATGATTATCACTTCTACTGAATTCTAAAAATATGAATCTAACCTGGGTCAATGGAAAATACCTGGAAGACGAAAAGGCCTGCTTGCATGTTAGCGATCTCGCTATCCAGCGTGGATATGGGGTGTTTGACTTTTTCGCAGTAACGCGACCAGTGCCGTTCTTCCTGAAAACAGCAGATAGCCAACCCGGAAAACCCGGCAAACCTTTTCTGTTGTCGAGTTATTTGGATAGGTTTTTCCACTCAGCCCGGGGATTAAATCTTGAGGTTCCGGTAAGCAGAGAGGAATTGAATCGGATTATCGATGAATTTATTGTCAAAAACAATCTTAAAAAGCATGGCATAAAACTGACTCTAACCGGGGGGTACTCCGAGGATGGTTATCAACCGGTTGCGCCTAATATGATTATCCGGGCCCATGAGTTGAAAATACCCACAAAAGAAAAGTATCAACAGGGTTTCCGGGTGATGACCCATGAATACCAACGCAGTACACCGGGGTACAAATCACTTGATTACCGTCATGCCATTGCGCTGATTCCCACCCTTAAAGAGCGAGGTTTGGATGATGTTTTGTACTGCTACCATGGGATCATTACCGAATTTCCCCGCAGCAACTTTTTCATGGTGGACCAAAATGATCGTATCGTTACCCCGGCAAGCCATATTCTGGAGGGAATTACCAGGAAAGCGGTATTACGGGTGGCCCGGGATCATTTCGAGGTTCAGGAAAGAGATGTTTTTGTGGATGAATTGATAAATGCCAAAGAGACCTTTCTGACATCTTCCACCAAATCCATTATGCCGGTGACTCAGATTGACGGTCACAACATAGGAGATGGCCCCGGAAAGATAACCCGTAAGTTGTCAGAGTTACTGTTTGAGCTAGCGGATGACTTTGAATTCTAAGAGGTGACAGAAAAATTCTGACTGTTCCCAGAGATCAGTAAGAAAGCACGCTGGTTCTACTGGCTTTGCCGGTATTGGTAAAGGCCTTTAACCTAACAGGTTTTTTGGCGGTAATTGGTTCCCGGTACAAGTTTGAATTGCGGGTTGGTTCCGAACCATCCAGGGTATATCTTATTTCAAGGCCCGGGAAGGCCACATTGGCCATCAGCTTGCCATCCTTAATAATAGCTCCGGGCAGAGGGACCCTGTAATTAACCCCGTTCCATATCAGGTCCAGGCGGGGTAATTCTCTTTGAGCTAATGTGTTGGCAAATGCGTTCCAAGCCTGTTCAAGCCCTTCCGTTCGCTGCGATCTTCTGGGTAGCTGCGTCCAGGTGGGATCAGCTGCCCAGGCTCTTTCTGCCAGTCCGATTAATTTGGGAAAAAGATAATATTCCAACATTTCAGGACCTTTTACCGTTTCGCTCCAAAGCTGACCCTGAATTCCCAAAATATTTTCTCTGCCGGTTAGGGAGAGTTTAACATGATCTTCATAAAGCTCCAGATCGATTGGATTGCCCATAATGTCATCAGTGGCGGTTTTAACGATATCGTAAGGTGCCAGTTCAAATGGTTTTCGGGTATCCACAAATCCCGACCAGTATAAGCCGGGCTCCTGGGGATCTTTATTGTAGGCAAAGTCAAAGTAAAGATTATTGGCATTACACAGTACCACTTTGTATCCCAGGTTTGCCAGTTTAAAGGCCAGGTCGTCGTGGGTACCCCAGTTGGAGTTCCAAACATAGGGTTGAAGACTCTGGTCTACCATTTGAGGGTTGGGGACCAGTATTTCCTGCGGCTGACCGGAGGAGGTTTCACGCATTACTTTATGCATGGCAATTTCTTCCCAGCCGGCGGTGGTCAATTCCTGTTGCTCCAATATCTGATGATACCGCATTAAAAAATAAGCGGCGAGTCCCCCAACCCCTTCAATCTGAGGATTCTCGCGCAGCAATTGGGCACATAAGGGTGATCGTTCCCATATTCCTGCAGGTACCTCATCCCCACCGGTATGAATGGTGGACAGTTTCACACCTGCTTGCTGATAGATGTCAACTATTTCAGCCACCACTTTTTCAATGAATTGGTACACTGATTCCTGACAGGGGCAAATTACATTGTCGGTATAGCCCTGTACCGAACTGTATTGCGATTCGTCGTTGGGGTCATGCAGCAGGTAATTGGGCTCATTGCTTCCCTGCGACTCAATTCGCTGGGCCCGGGCACTCATCGATTTTACCGCTGCCCTGGCATGTCCGGGAAAATTGATTTCAGGAATAACCTCGATATGGCGATCGGCAGCATACTGTATTATATCAATGAAATCCTGCCTGGAATAGAAACCGGTTCCATGGTTGTCAGGACCAAAAGGGATTGGACCTGAGCCATATGCGGGGAACAGATGATCACTTTCGTCCAGGGTATGCCCTCTGACCGCACCAATTTCTGTCAGTTCAGGTATGTCCTTTATTTCCAGCCTCCAGCCCTCGTCATCGGTCAAATGAAAATGCAATTTATTGAGTTTATAAAACGACATGATATCCAGTAATTTTTTTATGGCCTCAGGCTTCTGAAAGTTTCTGGCAACATCCAGATGTAATCCCCGGTATTCGAATCGGGGCCGGTCGTTGATGGTCTGACATTGGAGTTTTCGTCCGGTCTCCGGCAACGGCCACAATGCGATCAGGGATTGAATTCCATAAAATACACCGCTGGGAGCAGATCCCTGAATGTGGATAGATTGCGGATCAATTCTCAATTGATATCGTTCAAGTTCATTTTGATCTGAAGCCCCAAAGGTCATTTTTATGGATGCAGCCTGGATGTCATCAGTTAAAATTGCAGGTTGCTTAAGCGTTTGCAGTCTTTCCTGCAGCAATCGGGCTTCCTTTTCCAGCCCTGTTTGATAGCCTATGGTAAGGTTTCCATCAACCTGAAAAGATCCTTCAGCTGGTATTACTTCCACCGCAGTGGGTAATAATGCGGGTTGATCAGCGACTGCCAGCAAGGATAATTTTTGGTTTTGCTGATACCTGTACTCAGTGGTGGGGACAGGCACATTATCCACCTCTGATCGCTTCATCATCTCTGGCGGTGGAAATGGCGCTAGGTGAAAGTTCTCCAGGGTCTGTGGCTGCTCATCGTCGAATACCAGGTACAAACCATTGGGGGCATCGGTTACCTTTATTCCGGACCCATAACACTCAAGTATTATACTACTGCTTTCCCCATGGCTAAGATCATTGAATGAGTCAGTAGGGGTTATGGTGTACAGGGTA
>JAUIKU010000185.1 GCA_030430675.1 Bacteroidia bacterium
TTGGTGTCTAATTACTATCCCATGAAACTCAACGTCATCATCACCGGCGCTTCCGGCATGGTGGGCAAAGGCGTACTTTTGGAATGCCTGGACCACCCCCGGGTGGAGCGGGTTTTATCCATCGGCCGGTCCCTGTTGGACTTAGACCACCCCAAACTCAAGCAGATACAGCACCGGGATTTTGCTGACTTCTCCAACTTAACCGATCAGCTCAAAGGGTATAATGCCTGTTATATGTGTATGGGGGTTAGTGCCGCCGGCTTGTCAGAGGATCGATACAGGGAAATTACTTATGATTATACCATGGCGCTGGCACAAACTTTGTTCGCCATAAATCCGGGAATGATCATCACCTACGTCTCCGGAGAAGGTACCGACTCCACCGAAACTGGCCGTAGCATGTGGGCCCGGGTCAAGGGGAAAACGGAAAATGATCTGCTTAAAATGGGCTTTCAACAGGCTTTCATGTTCCGGCCGGGAATAATTATTCCCCTGCGAGGGATAAGGTCCGGCACCAAACTTTACCAGTTCTTTTACGATTACTTTATGTGGCTGATCAAACTGATCAAACTCCTGGCACCAAACGCGGTAGTCAACACCACCCAGCTGGGCTTAGCCATGATCAACTGCACAATGGATGGATATGAGAAGGTGGTTCTCAAGCCCAAGGACATTTTGAGGCTGGCGCCTTAGGCTACTAAAATGCTCATTCCAATGACTTCTTAGGAATAATATGAGGTTTTCTATTCGATGCTTTTCCAGTTTTTAGAGCCTTCAAGTGTTTATCAACAGGTCCCTAATTTACAGAGCATCCAATAATAAAGAACCGATTTTAATTCAAGTAATCCCAATATTTAAACTTGCAATTTGGTAATTTTATAATATGACCATTAAACAACGAAAAGACAAATTGATCAGTTGGGTAGCTGGTCTGGATAACGAAGCAATGCTTTGCATGTTGGAAGAACTTAAAAAAGATTCCAAGTCTGGACTACCTAAGCAGATCTTAACATTACTTGATGAATCAAATTCCGTAGCCCCTTCTGAGTTGACTGAACATACAAGTTCAAGAAACTTGCTAAAAGGTAATGCGTAACAACCGAATTGTATGGACACCAATCGCCATTAATTCACTCAGGGAGATCAAAAAATTTGTACTTGAGCAATGGAGTCAGGATGTCCTTGATTATTTACTAGACCTTGTTGACAAAAGAATACATCAGCTACGTTCTAATCCAGAAATGGCGCCAATTGTTGAAAAAACTCAATATAGAAAGCTCATTATCCACAAGAACATATCTCTTTTCTATGTCAATGAAAACAGTCTCACCAAGATTCTTCTAATTTGGGATAACAGGCAAAGTCCCGAGAAACTATACAAGGTGCTTACCACCGCTGATCAGTAAAACCCTAGTCCCCACCTGTACATTCTTAATCGCTTATTCCAGCATATGGCCGAATAGCTTAATTGTTAATCGTTAATCGTTAATTGACTACGAGTAGTAGTCTACGTACCACGCCACAAATTCCCTTATCCCCTGCTCAATCCCCACTTCCGGCAGGTAATCCACTGCTCTTAATAGATTCTCTGTTGACGCATAAGTCTTCTGCACGTCGCCTGCCTGCATGGGCATAAAATTGATCTCGGCCTTTTTACCCAGCACATTTTCCAGTTCCCGAACGTAGTCCATTAGGTTGACTGGCTTACCATTGCCGATATTGAAAATAGTATAGGGCGCACTGCTTTTATTGGTATCGTAATTCCCCTGCACACTTTCGATGCCTTCAGGAACCGACAAAACCACCCGACTAATACCTTCCACAATATCGTCCACATAGGTAAAGTCCCGCTGCATATCTCCATTGTTGTACACGTCGATGGGCTTTCCTTCCAGGATATTCTTGGTAAACTTGAACAAGGCCATATCCGGACGGCCCCAGGGCCCGTATACCGTGAAAAACCGGAGCCCGGTGGTGGGCAGGTCATAGAGATGAGAATAACTATGGGCCATCATCTCGTTGGCTTTTTTAGTGGCGGCATAAAATGATACCGGATGCTCGGTGGCCTCTTCTTCCCGGAAGGGATTGTTGGTGTTCAACCCGTATACCGAGCTGGTAGAGGCATACACCAGATGTTTTACCAGGCAATGACGGCAGCCTTCCAGGATGTTCAAAAATCCCTGCACATTGCTTTCCACATAGACTTCGGGATGCTCCAGTGAATATCTTACTCCCGCCTGGGCCGCCAAATTAATGGCATAGTCGAAATTCTCCGTTTCAAACAAGTTGCGTATGCCTTCAGCATCTGACAAATCCAGCTTTACAAACGAAAAATTGTCGTTGCCCTCTGTTTTCTTGCCGTATTCCAGCGCCCCCGGGTCGATTCCCAGCCGCTTCATTCGAGCCAGCTTGAGGTTCACGTCGTAATAATCGTTGATCACATCCAGCCCTACCACTTCAAAGCCCTTCTCCAGCAGTCTGAAAGCCGTATGCATACCTATAAACCCGGCCGTTCCCGTTAATAAAATCTTAGATTTTGCCAATTGATTGAATATTTTGGATTCGGCGTTGAAATTAAGTAATCACCCCCAGTAAACACGAAAAATAAAACACTAAAAACTACCGATGTAATCTTCTCTCCAGATTCCAAAATTCTTTGATCATGCTGAGGAAGTCCTCCATTTCCTGTAATGGGATCATATTGGGACCGTCGCTGCGGGCCTTATCGGGCTCCGGATGGGTCTCGATAAAGAATCCGTCCACCCCGGCAGCAGCAGCGGCCCGGGCCAGGTATGGGGCGAATTGTCGCTGCCCCCCGGAACTTCCACCGGCGGCTCCTGGCTGTTGTACGCTATGGGTCACATCGAAGATCACCGGGGCAAACTGACGCATGGTAGGCAGGGCCCGCATGTCAACCACCAGGTTGTGATAGCCAAAACTCACGCCCCGTTCGGTAAGACAGGCATTCTTGTTGCCAGTACCGTGGATCTTCTCCACCGCATACTTCATGTCTTCCGGGGCCATAAATTGACCCCGTTTGATGTTCACAGCTTTTCCGGAATGCCCGGCAGCCAGCAGCAGGTCGGTCTGACGGCACAGAAAAGCCGGTATTTGCAGCACATCCACTACTTCAGCCACCAGGGGCACCTGGTAGGACTCATGCACATCGGTGACTATGGGTACGTTTAGTTCTTTTTTTAACCTCCTGAAAATATCCAGAGACTCTTCCACACCAATACTGCGGAAGGAACCGGCAGCAGTGCGATTGGCCTTGTCGAAGGAAGCCTTGAATACGTATTGAACATCCAGCCCGGAACAAATACCTTTTAATGTTTCGGCTACCTGGTGACAGATCTCATAATCTTCCACCGCGCAGGGACCCGCCAGTAATACCAGCTGATCAGACCCAATTTGAATCTTATCGGTTAACTGTACAGGTAAATCGCTTTTTTGCAGCATGATGCCCCAATATTAAAGAAATATATTGAAATCAGGAATCGGGCCGGTAGGCGCTTTTTCCCGGAATCTTGGTGCGAATGCTGAGCAAATAGGTGCCACAGGAAATGTACAAGGTGCGCAGGTCCTTGCCCCCGAAGCTGCAGTTGGTGATGGTGTCCTCCGGTGTTTCCCGGTAGGCCAGCAGTTGGCCTTCGGGAGAGATCACATGGATCCCGGGACGGGTGTCCAGGGTCTCGGAAGTGCCCCGTCTTTTGTGCAGTCCCGCGGCCACATACAGGTTTCCCTCTTCATCGATGCACATGCCATCGCCGCTGCGCCCCGGATAAAAATCAAAATGGGTTCGCCGGTTGCTGAGGGTGCCATCTGCTGACAGGTCAAATGCCAGGATATTGCGGTTGTGATCGGCACCTGAATGTGCCTCAATCAGGTAAAGCGTACTTTCATCGGGAGAAACCACTACCCCATTGGGCATATGAATATCGGGTTCCACCAGCAGTTGATGGATCTCTCCTCCGGGGTCCAGTCGATAAAGTGCCCGCAGGTTGTGCTGCTGCGGATCGGGATCGTTGGTTCTGGATGAAAAGTAGATCCTGCCCTGCGAATCAATGTCCAGGTCATTAGGTGATTGCAACTTCTTTCCCCGGTACTGATCGGCCAGCACGGTTCTTTCTCCGGTGCTCCGATCGATGCGGGTGATTTGCCCTGATCCTCCTTCACACACCAATAGATCTCCGTTCCTGGTAAATCGCAAGCCATTGGCTCCCTGGGAATCGCTGCTAAAGACACCGAGCGCTTTGGTCTCAGGGTCCCACTTCAAGATCTTGTTTACCGGAATATTGGTAAAAAACACCTGACCATTTCCATCAACCGCCGGTCCTTCGGTAAAAACCTCCACGTCATTGATACGGGTTTCAACTTTTACTTTGCCCAGGTAACGTCCCGATTTTAGGTCTTTATAATGATCAGGAGGACGCTCTGGTGAAAGGACCAGGGGCCGGGGAAATATCAATCCCATGCCGGCGATAGTAGTACTTTGAAGGAATTGACGACGATGAATGGTCATGATTAAGGATGTTGGTTTCATATTATTGACATTTTACATTTCTTTTTGCAATTGTGCCATAAACGAGAAGTTAATCTGCTGAAATATGTATCCAATAGAAAGGCCTGTCTCTCAACAGGCCTTCACTTTTGCAGCAACTTCAATCCACAGTTACCCTGTAATAATCATATGTTTTATTCACTATTCAACTGACACAATGGGACAATTGACGATGGCCGCGTCCATAGCCAATATCTGTGCGTTCATTGCAGTCATCAGGTTACTGACATTTCCAAAATCGGCATTGTCGTATATGTTCACATCCCAAAGGGGAGAATAGGCATCATCCGTGGGAAGGGTCTCCACCACATTATGGGTCTGGTCCTGGCCCATTTCCGTCATAAAGCCCGAAGGTGGTCCGCCACCGTCCATACCGGGGTTAATGTTGAAGGTCACATAAATATCTGAGGTTGGGGTGTTCAACATATCATCCACCATTTCTGCGGTCAGTATTTTTTCAAAGAAGTTGAAGTAATAGATCACCTCATCTTTATACCAGCCCATATTAAGACCTGTACTTTCACCCGCTCCAAAACGTTTTGAAGCGGTGGAGCCATCAGGCACAATGGGGCAGTTGACCACGGTAGTGGTTTCCTCAATAGTAAAACCACTGCCCTCCAGCTCGTCGAGACTGGTAATGGTATTGGCAATGTAGTAGTCGGGTGCGGTTACGCGGACCACCTGCCAAAAATCATTATATCCTTCATCCCCAGGCACCACATCCACAATGTTGATTTGCCCCTCAACCGCACTTCCGTCCTCATAGAAGAAAAGATAAATGGGTGCCGGCTTCAAAGGAAGCACATCAAAATTATAGTATTCCACTTTTTCGCCATTGGGCCCCAGACCTTTGGTTATAAACGGCCCCATGTCAAAATCAACGGGCTCATTGGGCATGGGCAAACCGTTGGAACCATCCCGGACAAAAAGTGTTGCGAAAGATTCCCCAAAACGGTCAATGGATGTTTTATCAGCTGATTCGGGATCCATGGGTAAATTTCCCTCGGAACTGGATACTACGGGACAGTTTACCAAAGCAATATCGGCGGCAATGACATTGGCAGAAGAGGCACTGGCAAAGTCGTACACCATTTTAAAATCAGCATTGTCGTAGGCTGAAACGTTCCAAAGGGCGGAGTAGGCAGCGTCTTCAGGCAGGGTTTCCACTGCGTTTCGGGTCTGGGCAGTTGCTCCTTCCGTCACAAAGCCAGAGGGCGGACCGCCGCCGTCCATATCCGGATTGATGTTGAAAGTCACCAAAATATCGGAAACAGGCACTTTATCGTCGGGGGTCAGGGTCAGTACCTTTTCAAAGAAATTAAAATAGTAGATCACCATATCCTGGTACCAACCTTCGTTCAGTTCCATGGATTCTTCCGGGCCAAACCTTTTAGTGGCGGTAGAGCCATCGGGTACAATGGGACAGTTGACCACAGTGGCGGTTTCCTCAATGTCAAATCCACTCGCTGTCAATTCTGTTAAACTGGTGATGCTGTTCATTACATAGTCATCTGGCACGGTAACCTGAAATACCTGCCAAAAATCGTTGTAGCCCGCATCTCCGGGAATAACATCCACAATATTCAATTGTTCTTCAAGTCTGTTACCAGACTCATCGAAGAACAAATAAATGGGGGCAGGGACATCCGGTTGAACGTCGAAGTTGTAGTATTCAACCACCTCACCATCGGTACCCAGGCCCTGGGTAATAAAAGGTGCCACGTCAAAATCAACGGCTTCGTTTTCGGCCGGAAGGCCGTTGGAGCCGTCCCTTACAAATAGCGTTCCGGTACCGGGTGCAAACCGGTCAATACTTGCTTTTGGTGCTGTTTCGGGATCCAGGGGCATATCCGTTGGCGGCATGGAATCGTCGTCTTCACAGGACCACAAGGACACCGCCAATAATGCCAGCACTTGGAGTAAAAGTTTTAGTTTCATAATACTGTTTTTAGTTTTAGTAAAACTCCAATAACCGTATCACGAAATTCTCACAAGAGTATAAACTTTAGATAGCTAAAATATCTGAGTGTGAATTTTTTCGCCCTGATTTTCAGAACAAGCTCTTTCACAAGGGCACAAAAAAACCACGCCGTCGGCGTGGCCTTATTGTGTTGTCGGGGTGGCAGGATTCGAACCTGCGGCCCCCTGCTCCCAAAGCAGGTTACTACAAAGACACTTCAGTTTAAATCAGTTAAAATGATTGATTTTAAGTCCTATAGGGTATATTGCAATATATCTCAGTGTACAATATAATGCAAACCTTATGCAAACCGTTAATTGGAAAATAGTAAGATTTACATCCAAAAAATTGGCAGATAAATCTAACCCATTAGTACTAAGAGTTAATGTAAATGGCAAAAGAAAACATTGGAGTCTATTAAATTATAGGCCAGACAACTTAAAACTATCTGCTAATTATAAAAATTGGGACGAAACCTCATCAGGTTACAGTAAAATCAAAGATCCCAGAAACAATACACTAAAAACAATTAAAAGGCGTATTGAAAATTATCTTGAAAAGATAGCGGTTAATAAAGAACTATTCACATTCAGTGGTCTGGAACAATCTGTGTTCGTACAGGTTGATGGTACTAGTTTCTATAGCCTTATTGAAGCGCATATAAACAGCCTTAAACAGCAAAATAGATTAGGATATCAAAGGACATTCAAAGATGCTTTTAGTGCCGTAAAACGCTTCACAAAGGATAAGGATTTTGAACTAACTACCCTGGATAAAAATTGGTCTATAAAATTTGCTACCTTTTTAGCTGAAGAAGGCTGTAACAAAAATACCATTAGTATTTACCTCCGGAATGTTCAAAGGATCTACAACAAGGCTAAAGAAAACAACATCGTTAAGGATGAATTAAATTTTGTAATACCAAGTGAGGAAACTAAGAAAAGGGCATTATCAAAGGATGAAATGTTAGCAATCGTAAATGCCAATGTTTCTGGATCTATGAGGGATTCCCACAATTACATTGCTTTTTCATTCTATACAGGTGGAATGAATTTTATGGATTTAGCCTTTCTTAGGTGGAATCTAAATATACAAGGGGATTATATAGTTTATGAAAGGAAAAAAACCATAAACCAAAAAAGAACTAAAAAATTAACCATCAAAATTACTCCTAAAGTTCGTTCCATACTGGACTACTATAAGGATTCCAACGGATACCAACCAAATGGTTACATTTTCCCTATTATCATTGATTTAAGAATAAAGGAAGGTGTCAAGCATAGTAGAATAAAGAATGCACGGAAAAAAACCAACAAACACCTTAGAATCATCGCAAAAGATCTAGAGGTGAAGGATGCTAATAAAATATCTTTTTACTCTATTCGGCATACATTTGCTTCAGTATTGTTAAAAAATGGAAGACCAATAGAATTAATCAGTGAGGCTATGGGACACAAGGATATAAGGACTACACAAATCTATTTAGATGGCCTGGATCAGGAGGTTCTTGATAAGGCTTATGAAGAGGATTTGTATTAGGGTTATTAAAGCATTTCAGTTTTTTGCAGATTAATCTCACGTATGCTAAAAATATAGCAATCCAATGATTCTTCTATTCTCCCAAACCATTTGCAGTAGCTAGTATAATTGGTAGTCATTTTCATCAATAACTAATAAGATTAATGCCTCTACATTATCCAATTAGTTGTACGGAGTTAAGGTTATTCAAAGACTCTTTAAACTCTAATTTTTCAGAAAATATGAATATTTCCTTCCCAACTCGATTTGAAGCCGATTGAGAAAGGTTATATGAAATTTTCTGTTGTTTCTCATAAAGTCCAATTATAAAGTGATGGTGATCATATGAGACTATCCAGTTATTCTGGATTTTTCCAACCAAATCATTTAGTTTATAGTGATCTTCTTCTTTGTAAAAATTCATATAAAGATCATATCCTTTGACAAAGTAAGGTGGGTCCATATAGATCAGAGTGTTATCTGATTTCCGTTCTATTCGTTTAATGAATGTTAGACCATCTTCACACGACAAACTAATTCTACTTTTCACCTTAGAAATAACCTGGATTCTGTTGACCAAATCTTCCTTATTGAATCTTACGTCCATTTTGTACTGACCTAACTGGTTCTTTCCACCTATTACTCCTCCTTTGATTATTCCGGAAACATTTGTTCTATTTAGAAAGAAAGCGGACTGTGCTAGTTCAAAGTCACTTCGGTTTATAGGAGATTTCTGTATTTCTTTAAATTTCTCCCAGTTTTCTATAGTCACTTCAACATTTTTTACCCAATGACAAAATTCCTTAGGATATTCAAGGATGACCTTCCAAAATGAATATATCAGATTATCCAAATCATTAATATAAATATGATCAACATACCCTTCAAACAGTAGTCTTAGTGCTAGTCCAGCACCACCTGCATATGGTTCAGCATATGAACAACCCAGCAATTGGTTTTCGTAGAACAATTTAGACAGAAATGGGAATATGCAATTTTTACCACCTGGATAACGCAACGGAGAATAATGAATAGACATTAACTATCTATTTTACCGTGTGTAATACTCAAGATTGCCCCTAATATTATTGAAATGGCCAGGGTTTGTTCAAGATTTGACGATGATGTATAATTGTGAGCACCAGTATGTAATAGCTGGACCATACTTTTCTTTGTTACATTTTGGTTAGAAAGCAATGTTTTAATATCCTGAGACAAACATTTTTTAGCTTCATCAAAGTGCTTAGATACATATGTATCTATTTTGCGGAACTGCTTATCGCTTGAAGCAGCCTCTGTCAGAAGTCGTAAAGCCATCCTTATCAATGCTGGGAATGAATCTGATAAACTGTCCTTTCTCGGTGAATAGAAGTTATATAAATCAACAATATCCCTATAAATGTTACTAGTTTCGCCTAGTTCTAGAAATAATTTTCCTCCGAAAAGGTCAGCGGTTGTTTTTCTTGTTCGGGGTGTTTGTTTTTTAGTTGACTCATTACTCTTTTCTTCACGAAATGAGATTTTAGCTAAAGTACTCCTTTTCTTTCTGTTTGTGTTTATAAGTTTCTGATTGTTGGGGTTAAGGATTTCATAAACTTTCCCACGGTTTTTTCTGGTAGTAATCTTCTTAGATAATACTTTCTTAGTTAAATCATTTAGTATTTGATAACCTTGAGCATCTGAATGTGTACTGTAAACGCTACTAATTTTAATTGAAAACCCTATTAATCTACTAAGTAATTCAAATGGTAATGAAATAAATTTACAAAATCTTAATGTTATATGTTCAGATGAACCAATAAAAAAGGATAGCTTTAATTTTATTAATAATAAAAAAGAAATTGAAAAAAATAAAA
>JAUIKU010000186.1 GCA_030430675.1 Bacteroidia bacterium
CCTATGAATGGGTTAATCCAAGATTTGGAAAGGTCATCAAGGAGGTGAATTTGATCGGCTCAAAGAACTATCAGAGTTTACAGCAAGACTATGGAAAACCTGTTACCGAGCCAATGGAGCGCAATGCCATTTTCTTAGTTGGAATAAGTAAGGTGGTTAAAAGGGAACTATATAAACCCACTAAACAAGGTGCCGGAAAATAGCTGACAGGGATTTCTATTTAAGCGGTGGAAGAGCGACCGGTTAGTCCAGGGCCATTAGTGATGCACCCCGGGCAAAATGCTGCCTCATGTTTTTTTCAGCTAGAGCAAGCTTCTTATCCTTTAAAGCCTTGAAAATTGCCCGGTGTTCCTGGTCGGTGAGATCAAAGTCATCTTCGTTTCCATTGTTTTTGATCAGTAGTTGATGAAAAAGAGGTATATGGCTGAGGTTGTAGGTTTGAATGACCTTGCTATTTCCGGAGCATTCCACCAAAGTTTCATGAAATCTTAGGTCAGCTTCATTTGCTCCGGAATAGTATCCCCGCCGCGCCATTGTGGTAAAATCATCACAAATCTTTTCAATTTTTTCCAGGTCCTTCCGGGTCACTTTCATTATTGCCAAACGCAACGCCCCCAGTTCCAGGATCTCTCGCAATTCTCGTAACTGTAACAGGTCCTCATGCGTCATTGAAGTTACAAAGTAGCCTCCCTTGGTACCGAGAGTGACCAGGCGCTCCCCTAATAGACGTGTAAGCGCTTCTCTTACAGCCATGCGGCTTACGCCGATCTTTTTTGCCCAGAATGTTTCTTTCAGGCGGGTGTTGGGAGGCAGCTGAAGACTTAGAATTTTCTTGCGAATCTCAGTGTAAACTTTGAGGGAGAGTGAATCGCTTTTCATCTATTATGTATGCTTTATTGATTTACCTGATTGGGATGGAAAGTTCTTCTAACAAGCTACAGATCCTTTCATTGAGATGCCTGATGTGGTTGATCGTTTCCGGGTCAGGTATGTAGGCGGGTATTCTGGCAATACTGTTCTTAAGAATTTTACGAGCCATTAGCAACTCCTTTTCTGCATAGTGGTAAAGCTCCATATTTTGCAGTGAGAAGAAGATCTGTGGCATTACGCGCTCAAACAGTGTAAATGCTTCTGTGATAGCACCATTTTTCCGCAATGTAAAAACCCTTTGCAGGATATCTGCCACGGCAAGCCCGGGCATTATTCCCACAATTCCAGCGGGAATTAGCTCAAGCATATAGAGGCCTCCCCAGCCTTCAAATACCCCTACATTTCCGTCGGTGACTTTAATGATCTTCTTGATTTTTGGGGCAGAAAGAGGTTCCTCCAGCTTCAAATATTTAAAGTTTGGAAATTCCAGTCGAAGTTCATTTATCAGTTGAACACTCATGGTTGTTCCACCAGGGTTGAAGTCCTGAATAAGCACCGGAGTGTTGGGAATGGAACCTAAAAACCCTGCCAGGTATTGCTTAATAGATATATCGGGTAAGTGAAATATGCGCGGCACAGCTATAGAGACAATGTCTGCTCCGGAGTCAACATTCGCCTGTGCCAATTGAAGGGCTATTCGAAGAGATGGGCTGTTCGATTGGCTTACTATCTGAATGCGACCTGCAGATTGATCTACGGCAATTCTGACTACTTCAAGCTTCTCAGAATCAGTAAGCTTGTAGAATTCACTGGCATAAGCTGGCAAGCATACGGCTTGAAGACCATTTGTTACTGCAAATTCAACCAGTGCCCGCAGTGCCCCCTCATCAATGTCTTGATTTTCTTTAAATGGCGTAGGAACTATGGGTACCACACCAAGGAGTTCATTGTTTTTATTGATCATCGTTATATACAAAAATATGTAGGCAATTTATGATTAATAATGTAAACAATATTGATCTCTCAGTTTAAATTCATTGGCGGGAGCTCCTCTCCAGAAAAGCTCTTCCGGAACCGGATTTTAAGTATTTTTCAAAAGCAATTGCCAGGAAGTTCTTGACTAAAAACCAAATAGGCCAAGCTACCAATTGGCAGTCTTATATTTCATGAGCTGAAAACGGTCCTGAGCGTCGAAATCCTGGCGGGTTATAAAACTCTGAAAATTGTGGATTGCTTGAAATAAAGAAGCCCGCCTTCGTTCCATTCGGAACTTAGGCGGGCGGAAGCGGTCTGGACGAGACTCGAACTCGCGACCTCCTGCGTGACAGGCAGGCATTCTAACCAACTGAACTACCAGACCCTTTTCGATTAACAATTAAAAATTAAGAATTAAGAATTAAGAATGAACAATTATCTGCAGAGTACCGAATTGTTCATTGTTAATTGTCAATTGTCAATTCAACACTTTTTCCTGCCCAAAGGGCTGAAAAAGTGTTGCAAATGTACCCGCATAAATTATCATTTGCAACGGATGCATCTAAAATATTTATTTTCCATATCTATTAAACCCAAGCTGTAGGTAAAAACCATATTAGTGCTAAATTTGTAGCCGGAAATAAACGCTCCATGCTTTTGGAATTCGAGAAACCGATAGCAGAATTAGAGGCCAAGTTAGCAGACATGAAAGATCTGGCGGCCATCAGCGATGTAGATGTAAGTGAGGCGGTCAAGTCTTTGGAAGATAAAATCAAAGAGCTGAAACAGGAAACATTCAGCAACCTAACCCGTTGGCAAAGAGTCCAACTGTCACGTCATGCTGACCGGCCCTATACGCTTGACTATATCAATGAACTTTGCGACGAATTCATCGAGTTGCACGGTGATCGCAACGTGAGGGATGATAAGGCCATGATTGGCGGGTTTGGTTCCGTTGATGGACGCACCATGATGTTCGTGGGCCAGCAAAAGGGACGGAATACCAAACAGCGTCAAATGCGCAATTTTGGCATGGCCAATCCTGAAGGTTACCGGAAGGCCCTGCGATTGATGCGATTGGCTGAAAAGTTTAAGAAACCCGTGGTTACCTTTATCGACACCCCGGGTGCCTACCCGGGTCTGGAAGCCGAAGAAAGGGGACAGGGTGAAGCCATCGCCCGAAATATCCAGAGAATGTTTCGCCTGAAAGTACCGGTGATCTGCATCATAATAGGAGAGGGGGCCTCCGGTGGTGCCCTGGGGATTGCCATTGGTGACAGGGTATTGATGCTGGAAAATACCTGGTATTCGGTGATTTCACCTGAATCATGTTCTACCATCCTTTGGCGCAGCAGGGATTATAAGGAACAGGCAGCGGAAGCGCTTAAGCCAACCGCCACCGATATGTTGAAAAGCAAACTTATCGACGGTATCATTAAAGAACCGGTTGGTGGTGCCCATACCGACCTGGTGGATATGACCCGGCGGATTAAACGGGCAATTTTTCGTCACCTGGACGATCTGGAAGAACTCAGCGCTGAAGACAGGGTGTCAGAGAGAATAGAGAAGTTTACCTCCATGGGCGTGGTTTCCGGAGAATAGTTAACCCACCGGCTCCAATCCATTCAGCCTGGTAAAATCGTTCAGCACCTTCCGGCCGTATACCCACAGGAATTTATCCAGTTCCCGAAAGCTAAACGGAGTCACTTCCAGGTCATCGATAAAACCCTGCATCAACTCTTTAAACTTCGGATAGTCCAGTAATTGTTGGGGATCAAATGGCTTGCCTTCAACCTGCTGATAATACCAGGTAAACAACTTTTCCAGTACGGGATCATAAATGGGATAATAGTCAGGTCGGTGGTAGTTGCAGTATCGGGTGGCAAAGGCATAAAAGTTTCTTTTTTCTCCCCTGAAATCAAGGGAAGCAATACTGTTAATTACTTCCATGCTCCCATCCCTGAGCTTAGGATCAATATCCAGTGAGGCAATATGCTGGGCCATAGCGTCTTGCGCTTCCAATGCCAGCAAATCATGATCCCTGACTTCCTCAATTTTCAGCAGGATGTCGGTGATGTCGGTATTGTTGGGGTGGGTGGCAAAGAATTTGAGTTCGCGGTCGTCTTCCAGAAAATACCCTTCAATATTTTTAAACTTTTCGAAATGCGGCTTGATGACTTGAGGCAGTGGGTACTTGAAGTTCATGGTTCTGTTAAATGTTTAACAAAATAAGGATTTTTACCACATTTTCAGATCAATTTTTGATGATGCGCCTGGTTACCGGATACTGATCTGCTCCGGTAACTTTTGCAAAGTACAAACCTGCCGGGAATTGGGAGATATCAATGCTGGTTCTGTCTTGTACTGATCCTGATCTCAACTTTCTACCCATGCCGTCCATAAGAATGAAGCGGACAGGTTCCGAATGTTTGTTACTTACCTCACTCGCAACTGCGATGTTCAGCCTATCTGAAGCAGGATTAGGGTAGATAAGTATTTGCGGCGCTAGTCCATCTTCCAGTGAAGTCACTAGCTCAAACTCCGAATCATCGTGCACCCGGGCAGTATCCAGATTAGTAACATACATATTATCAAACCACAGTTTGGTACTGCCCATGTCTCCGTATTCAGCTACTATTTCCATCCTGTCGATATCGGTCCAGTCAAATTTGCCATCCGGCTGATAGAACTCACCTTCCCAGGCACCTCCTTCCACAAATTCCGACAAGGGTATATGCACATGATGCCATCTGCGGTCGAATGCTACCAGGGTCTCATCAACGGTATAACGCATACGCCAGGGATGATCTTCACTGCCGGTATCCGTATCCATAAAGCGTATGTCAAATGTCATTGGTTCGGTAGCTCTGAATAAGAAATCCAGGGCATAACCCTGATCCACCAGTTGCTGCAGGTCTTTGTTGGGACGAATATCCAAACCAATATACTGGTATTGCTCCCCGTCTTCCCAGCGCAAACAGTATTTACCATTGTTTGGGCGGTCTTCGGTGTAATAGTTGATCTCGCTGCCACCGGAACTGGATTCATAGATCTGTCCTCCGATCTGATCGGTGTAAATTGGAAACCCCGTGCTTTCAGGTTGTTTCACATAAGGGCTTTGACCGGGTACCGTAAGATCCAGGGCAGTTAACAGCTCTACATTAAGGTCGTGGTCGAACAGGCCATTACCACCTTCCACAAACAGGCCAAAACCGCCGTGATAGTCCCACATGGTCCAGGGTAAATCATTTTCCTCCAGGTAGCTTCGTATCTCCCGGTAATAAGCCACCCGGTCCTGGTTGTCGCTGTTGGGAATATAGGCGCCGAATTCACCACAATAAACCGGCACGTTGCGATTGGTCCGGAATTGTACCGCGATATCGATCATGGACTTTACATCGGCCACCGTACCGGTATTATGGTAATCGTTGAATGCCGATTCAATCCAGGTACCGGTGAGTGAGCCGGGGAATTGGGGCATATTGCCGGCATCGTAGGGAAAGGGGACATCTGCTAAAGGAGCCATGGAGGGATTGGTCCAGCTGGCGCCCTGGTGGGTGAAAACAAAAGGATCATAAAAATGGAAAGTATAGATCAACTTGTCCTGGGGATAAACTGGCATATCGTCCAGGTTGTGAAAACTGTTCCATCCGGCAGGTCCGATTACAATAAAATGATCCTGGTCCACCTCCCGGATGGCATCAACCACTCCCATCTGTATGTTATTCCATTGTTGATCGCTGATGTCATGAGGCTCATTTAACACTTCATACAAGACATATTGGGAGCGATCCCGGTAGTGTTCCGCCATTTGCGTCCAAACTTTTTCCAGGATAGGACCAATTTCTGGGTCTGTGCCAACTGCCGGATCAAAAGTATGATTATCCAGTATCAGGTATATCCCCAGACTTTCCGCCCAGTCCACTGCCTGGTCCAGGAACTCCAGAAACAGGGGATCCAGCCGATAGTCGGGGGCAGCACCGGCCATGGCATGCAGGTTGATAGGTAGCCTGATCACGTCACAGCCCAGACTTTTAATCTGCTGGAAATCTTCCAGAGTATATTTTCCCGCCTGTATTTGATAAGGATTAGCAGCCTGAAACCAACTGGTAAGGTTAATGCCCCGGGTAAAGGGGACTTCCGTTTGAGGGTAAACCCGAAAACTTATACACAGCAGAAGCAGTACCCAGCAGCGAAAACCAGCCATCCAATTCGTAATTCGTAATTCGGCCTTCGTAATTCGTAATTCTAAAGAACCAGGCTCCTCATATATTCAATACTTTGAGGGATTTGTTCAATGATACGGCTGCTTTCATCCTCAATGAAATAGTATTCAATGCCGATATCCCTGGCAGCCCGCAATACCCCTTCCACGTCAACCTGGCCGGTACCCAGCGTTACATCGTGCTCGTGATCAGTGAGACCGGTAAGGTCCTTTTCGATTCCATTCTTCATGTCTTTAACATGCAGCATTTTGAATCGGTCGGGATATTTGCGCAATAAGGCTACCGGGTCTCCTCCTCCAAAATGTACCCAGAAGATGTCCATTTGATAGGTAACGTATTGCGGATCGGTGTTTTCCATCATATAATCGAACAAGGTGCCGTCGTTGTAGGGGACAAATTCGTAACCGTGTGTGTGATAGCTTAATGTAAGACCGTGTTCTTGCAGTTCTTTGCCTACCCGATTAAAATCTTCAATGGCTTTGTCCATGTCTTCCTTGCCAAAGTTTCCGGTTTCATGAGGTATCCAGGCACACATGATATATTTGGATCCGTAGATCTTGGCCCGGTCGATAACTTCCTGAAGATTGGTGGTAAGTTGCTGATAACCAGCTCCCATAGAAGGGATACTTAAACCCCTTTCATCACATAGTTTCTTGTATTCATGAGCGTCCATGCCGCCTCCTCCACCCTCAATTTGGGTAAATCCCATGTTCTGAATGGTATCCAGAGTTTCCGCCACCCCATTGGGAAAACTGTTCCTGAAAGTAAAAGGGGCTATTCCGATCTCAGCGGTGAATAGTGGTTGCTCCATTTCGGGTTCTTGTGCTTCCGCTGTCTGTTGCTCTTTCGGTTTCTCCGCACAAGCGGTAAAAAATAGTATTAGGACGATTAGTTTGAATGTCCAGTGATACTTTGTCATAGTTAGATTTAGTTTGTTATACATTGTTACAGATTTCTTTGCTTGAGTTGCTCCACGGCATAATTTGCGGCACGGGCGGTAATGGCCATGAAGGTCAGGGTGGGGTTTTGGGTGCCGGTGGATACCATACAAGCACCGTCGGTAACAAATACATTACCGCACTGATGCAACTGATTCCATTGATTTAATAATGAAGTCTTAGGATCGCTTCCCATTCTTACACCTCCCACCTCGTGAATGTCAGATCCTGGAGGGGAATGCGTATCACGCACCCGTATATTGGTGAATCCCGCTTTTTCAAACATCTCTTGTGATTGCTCCAGGTAGTCCTTTACCATCTTTTCATCGTTTTCTGTCCAGTCACAGGAGACTATTAATTGAGGGATCCCATATTTATCCTTTTGGTCCGGACTAAGCCGCACGTGATTGGATTCAATGGGCACTACTTCTCCCATCATCCAGCTGCTGATATGCCAGTTACCCAAAGAAGGATATAACAGGTTTTCCCTCAGCTGGTCCCCCAAAACATCTGTTTTGAATTGCCGGCCCCGGCCACCGCCGATACCAATGGCATAGCCACGCAGAAAATCGGTTTCCTGACTAAAGACATTCCTGAACCTGGGGATATAACCGTGTGACGGTGCACGACCGCTGGTTTTCTTGTCCTTCAGCCCTTCAAATTCCGCATTGGCCTTACCCCGGTAATTGTGCCAGGATATGTATTTGCCCAAAAGTTCATTGTCATTGCCCAGCCCGTTGGGAAACCGGTCTGACTTTGAATTCAACAATATGGCATTGCTGTTAAGGGTGGAGGCATTAACGAAGATCACTTTTGCATAGTACTCTATCATTTCCCCGGTCAGGCCGTCGATAACCCGCACGCCCTCGGCCTTGCTTTTATTTTTATTCTTGCCTTTAACGATAATCGAGTGCACTACCGAGTGCGGTCTGAGGGTGAGGTTGCCGGTTTTTTCCGCCCAGGGAAGGGTAGAGGCATTACTGCTGAAATAACCGCCGAAAATGCAGCCTCGATTACACATGGTTTGGTGCATGCACTTGGCTCTGCCCTGTTGTATATGGATCTCCTGGGGATCCGTTAAATGGGCACATCTGGCATTTATAAGGTGTCGTTTGTTACCATAATTCTTTTTCAGGCTATCGCGGAAATATTCTTCAATACAGCTGATCTGAAAGGCCGGCTGGCATATGCTGTTGGGCAGTTCCGGCAGGTTGTCATTATTGCCGGCTATCCCGGCGAATTTTTCCACATGGTCGTACCAGGGTGCCAGGTCCTGGTACCGAATAGGCCAATCAACAGCGAATCCATCCCTGGCAGGACCTTCAAAATCAAAATCGCTCCAACGCTGTGTTTGCCTGGCCCACAACAATGACTTGCCACCTACATGGTATCCTCTGAACCACCGAAAGGGCTTTTCCTGGATATAGGGTTGTTCATCGTCCTTCAGGGCCCAATGCAGGGTTTCCTCCCGCAGCCGGCTCATGTTTTTATGATCTCCCCTGAGATGAAGGGGTACCGTGCCCCGGTATTCAAAATCCCAGGGCCCTTTAGAGGCAGTGGGATAATCTTTGATGTGCTTAACATCCCGACCTCTCTCCAAAACCAGGGTTTTCAGCCCGTGATCGCAGAGTTCTTTGGCAGCCCAACCACCGGTGGCGCCGGAGCCAATTACAATGGCATCGTACTTTCGGTTCTTTTTTGATAGTGATAAATTGGCCATAATTTAAACGCTTACTTCTGCACAACCATCGAAATATCCCGGCATTACCTGATAATCCAGGTACTCCGTCATTACCACCTTGGAGGTCCTGAAACCGCGTATGGTTTCGCTTTTGATCAATTGGAAAATCTCACGGGTTTCTTCATTATGGGACCAGGCCAATTGTTCCACTATTGTCATTTTCTGAGGCCATTGGCAATCCTGAAATTTGATATTATAGGTGTCTTTCGCATGCTGCATAATCTGTCCCAACTGCTGCTTTATTTGTTTCTGAACTTCTTCCTCATAACAATCGCTGAAGAGCCGGTTTAAGAATTGATCAACACCCAGGGAGCGGGCACCAATGTCTTCCTTACCAGCGGGAATGATGGCATCTGCCAATGCGGATAGCACACTTTCTTCTTCAGCATCGAAGCACGAATTGACAGGGTCCAGGTTGGCAGGGGCCCAGCCATGTGCCCAGTCCGGAAGCACAGCAATGGCACCAGTAGCCAGGACCATTTTTTTTAAGGTATTGCGACGATTCATTCGGGTAGTAATTGTAGGCCAATTAACAAAGTAACAATAAAATGATAGATTGTCAATTCGTATTAGTGGCCTTTCAAGAATAGTTTCTTTTTCCCGCTGGACTCCAGTCAAAAATCTTGTTTTTACCGGCTGTGACTTTTAGTGAGTAATACGTCTAATTTTTTGCTGGATGATACTTTTAACCGGCGAAAAATGATCTAAGGATATGAAACCCAATCTGAACCAACTTGTTATGGGTATTGCAATTTTGGTGTTTTCACTAATGGTTTTTGCCTGCAATCGACCTGTAAACAACCCATCTGAGGAGCGATTAATGAGCGCACCTCCAGCCCCTGATCACAAAACAGTTATTGAAAGGGGTAAATACCTGGTGAATATCGGTCTTTGTCATGACTGTCATTCTCCTAAAGTGTTTACAGAACAAGGACCGGAGCCCGATGGAACCAGGCTGCTTTCGGGTAACCCAGGTGATATGTTGTTTGAAAATTTTGATCCGGCCCTGGTTAACGAAGGTCTGGTATTGATGAATCCCCACTTTACT
>JAUIKU010000368.1 GCA_030430675.1 Bacteroidia bacterium
GGCCAATGCAATATCGTAGGTGTCGGTAGCGGAGCACATGGCAAACAGGAAACCTCCGCCTGCCACAAAATCCCGGATTTTACTTACGATGGACAGTTTCAGTTGTGATACTTTTTCAAAGCCATGCTTTTTGGCAGATGCTTCATATTCCTGCTGTTGCTTGATATACCAGGGGTAACTGCGGTACATGGAATAGAACTTTCCATACTGACCGGTAAAATCCTCATGATGCAGGTGTAACCAATCATATTTAGGTAATTCCCCATACATCACCTCATCATCAAATACTACGTCATAGGGTATTTCGGCATAAGTCAGTGCAAGAGTAACTGCATCATCCCATGGCTGTTTGCTTTTTGGGGAGTAAACAGCAATTTTCGGGTATTTCTCCAGCTTCATAATATCGGTATTGGAAGCCGGGCTGCTGATCAATTCAATTATCTGGTTCGACTGTGCGTCAGAAATTACTTCGTAACTAACATTTCTTACTATTAACTCGTTTTCGATGCTTTGAGCGTATCTGGTCATGAAGCTTCCTCCCCGGTAGTTCAACAACCAGTCAACTTCAACCTCCTTTTGAAGCACCCAGTAGGTAATGCCGTAGGCTTTTAAATGATTGGTTTGGCTTTCATCCATTGGGATCAGCAAATAGGAGGCCTTCAATCCCAAAGACATTAAAAAGATACAGACAAACAATATGGTGCGTTGCATAAACATGCCAGACAATGTTATCTTTAACAACGAAATAAATTTAGTTAAGATATGGAATTATTGACTTCACTAGCGTAAATATACTTAGCAGGGTGCTTTTTTATACTCATTTTAACTATGGATTTACGGGAAAATATACGAGTGGGCTTGCGTAATATCAGTGCAAACCTGTTGAGAACCATACTCACGGCATTGATCATAGCTATAGGTATTTGCTCTTTGGTTGGAATCCTGACATCAATTGACGGTATCCAGAAAGTGATCAATAGCAACATGTCAGGTTTGGGGGCAAATAGTTTTGAGATCAAAGAACAACGTGCCGATGGTCGCCAGACTCGCCGCGGGGTGGAGCAGAAAGTATATCCTCCTATCACATTGTGGGAAGCACTGAGTTTCCAGGATAAATTTCTACAATCCAATGAGATCAGTATTCATGCTGACGTTACCGGAACCCTGGAAGCCAAGCGATTTTCAAAAAAAACAAACCCCAATATTTCACTGACCGCCGCCAATCAGCATTATATCGTATCCAAAGGGTTAAATGTTGCATCGGGAAGAAATTTCACCGCCAAAGAAGTTGAGAGTGGTACCAATGTAGCCATTATAGGTAGTGGGCTTAAAACAGCGTTATTTGAAGAAGATGAAGAACCGGTGAATCAAGATATTTCTTTTTTTGGAACCAGGTATAGAATCGTGGGAGTATTGGATAAAAAAGGGGGCTTTTCCGGCCCAGGTGCCGACCGAAAGGTACTAGTGCCCCTGGTTACCGGGAGCAGATTGTTTACCTATAGCGACCCCAGATATCGCATTAGCGTTTACATGAAAGATCCCACGGAAATTGCTGCGGCCATGGGTGAGGCAACCGGTACCATGAGATCCATCAGGAAAGACCCCATTGGCCAGGAAAACAGTTTTCAGATCGAAAGAAGCGAATCTATGGCCGAGAACCTGGAAGAAATTTCAGGTAAGGTAAGACTGGCAGGAGGGGTAGTAGGATTTATTACGTTACTAGGTGCCTCCATTGCATTGATGAATATTATGATGGTGTCGGTTACTGAGAGGACACGGGAAATTGGAGTGCGCAAGGCATTGGGTGCCACCTCAAAAAGA
>JAUIKU010000003.1 GCA_030430675.1 Bacteroidia bacterium
CGATCGCTATGGCATTAAAATATTGGGTACCAGTTACGAATCTCTGGACCTGGCCGAAGACCGGGGCAGTTTCTCCACACTGCTGAAAGAAAATAGTATTCCCTATCCCAAGTTCGGAGTAATCGAAGATGCCGCAGGGGCCATTGAGCTCTCAAGGGAGATCGGATTTCCCCTACTGGTACGTCCATCTTATGTTCTTGGTGGCCAAAGCATGAAGATCGTCATCAACGAGGAAGAATTAGAGGCCCATGTAATAGACATTCTGAATGAGATCCCGGGCAACAAAGTACTGCTGGATCATTTCCTGGATGGCGCCATTGAGGCGGAAGCAGATGCTATTTGTGACGGGGAGAATGTTTATATTATTGGCATAATGGAGCACATTGAACCGGCAGGGATCCACTCCGGCGATTCATATGCGGTGCTGCCGCCGTATAATTTGGGTGACTTTGTACTTAGACAAATTGAAGAGCATACGATAAAAATTGCGCTGGCGCTTAACACGGTAGGACTGATAAATATTCAGTTTGCCATCAAAAATGACAAGGTCTTTGTAATTGAAGCCAATCCAAGAGCCAGCCGTACCGTGCCGTTTATTTGCAAAGCCTATAAGGAACCCTATGTGAACTACGCAACCAAGGTGATGTTGGGTGAAAAAAAATTGAATGACTTCAACTTCAACCCAGACAAAAAAGGGTATGCCATCAAGGAACCTGTGTTCTCGTTCAACAAGTTTCCAAATGTTAACAAGGAGCTGGGTCCGGAAATGAAATCCACCGGAGAAGCCATCTATTTTATCGATGACCTGATGGATGATTACTTCATGAAAATATACTCAGAACGAAACCTGTACCTTAGCAAATAAGTTATCTATAGTAACAAGCCTTCTTAAATGCTGAAATTTCTGGCCATATTATTTGTAGTATCCTACGTCACCTTTAAACTGGGCGGGTTCCTGATGAAGGCCTTATACTCGGTTACCGGACAGGATCCCAAGCAGAGAAATTTCAGGGATGGCAACCGGAAGAAAGGTAACGGAAATGTAAATATTGACTACGTTCCGGAAGATGGCAAACAGGGAAAGAGCGGCTACAAAGGTGGGGAGTATGTGGATTACGAAGAAGTAAAGTAATTAGGTCAGCCACAGCATACCGTAAATATTCGCAGTATTCAGTTGGCAGTCGGTGGTTGATAGCTGGCTAACTCCGGTCTGCAGTGCAAAATCTTCAAACCCCTGTATGCTGTTCCTTCACCCTCCTGCTAAACATCTGTATGCTGTTCCTTCACCCTCCTGCTAAACATCTGTATGCTGTTCCCCCCGCACTCTTGCTACTAATTGTACCATTTTGACACCTTTTTCCAGTTAGGCGCCTTATTGTACTGTACCTTGGGTCTTTTGGTGGCACTCTTAATGCGATAGTTGGTAGCTACTTCGTAGTCATTGTAGGTCGTACCATTCTGGTATACGTAACTGGTTTGAGCGCAGCTGGTGAGGAGGAAGATACCTAACACTGTTCCTAATACGGCTAACTTCCCGGTATTCTTTAGAGTCCTCATCTGTTTTCAATTTTAAAGGATGGATCACTTACAACCGTTAATACAGTTCGGCACCAAATGGTAACAATGCAGGCTGTAAATAAACTTACATTCTATAAATTGAATGATGCCGTGGTTTTATTGTGCTATACCATGTGATTGACTGAATTCCTCACATTTTTGGTTAATTTTGAAATCCTTTAGTACATGAACCTGCAGGATTTATTATTACAAGTCCTATAATTGTAATCTCACTCAAACAGCATGGCCTGGTTTAGAAGAAAAGACAAGGGAATACAGACTCCCACCGAAGCCAAAAAGGAAGCACCAGACGGGTTGTGGTATAAAACCCCTAAAGGTCATCCCATTCATATCAGGGAGCTAAAAAACAACTGTTTTGTCAGCCCCAAGGACAATTACCACTTCCGGATCGGATCCCGGGAATATTTCGAAATACTTTTTGATGACAATAAATTCCGTGAGTTGGATAAGGACCTGACCTCCGCCGACCCGCTGGATTTCGTGGATACTAAAGCCTATCCCGATCGAATCGCCAGTTCCCAGGAAAAAACCAAACTGAAGGATGCCGTGCGCAGCGCTACCGGCAAAATGAATGATATTCCCTTAGTTATCTGCTGTATGGATTTCGAATTCATCGGGGGTTCAATGGGATCGGTGGTAGGAGAAAAAATCTCCCGGGCTATCGATTATTGCCTCAAGCATAAACTTCCCCTGCTGGTCATCTCCAAGTCCGGAGGAGCCCGTATGATGGAGGCTGGATTCTCACTGATGCAGATGGCCAAGACCTCCGCCAAACTCACGTTACTGGCAGACCAGGGCATACCCTACATCAGCCTGTTAACAGACCCTACTACCGGTGGGGTAACCGCATCCTTTGCCATGCTGGGTGATTTCAATATTGCAGAGCCTGGCGCACTGATTGGATTCGCCGGCCCCCGGGTGATTAGAGAGACCATTGGAAAAAGCCTACCCAAAGGATTTCAAAGCGCGGAGTTTGTCCTGGATCATGGTTTTCTGGATTTTATCGTTGACCGCCGGGAGTTGAAAGATCGATTAACCTCTCTGTTACAGATGTTGCAATAGTTTAGTTGGTGAATTAGTGAGTTGGTCCGTTGGTGAATTAGTGGATATTCAATCCTTCTATCAATCAATAATTAGCTATATTTGTCCTGGTAAATTAACCGCGCGGATTGATTAAATCTTAACCACATGACCACTATTGTAACTGCTGTTATCGCCTTTACCATAATAATCCTATTGTTGGTAATGATATTGTTGTTTGCTCAAAGCAAACTGGTGCAATCAGGAGATGTCAGAATTATTATCAACGGTGATGAAAGTAACGCCCTGGTAACTGCTGCAGGTACTTCCCTGTTATCCACGCTTTCCAGTGAAAAAATATTCTTGCCTTCCGCTTGTGGTGGAGGAGGAACCTGTGCCATGTGCAAATGCGTGATCGACGATGGCGGCGGGGAAGTACTGCCTACCGAAGTAGGCCATCTCAGTCGTACCGAACAGAAAGAGCATGTACGCCTGGCCTGTCAGGTAAAAGTGAAACAGGACATGAACATTCGCATTCCGGAAGAAATTTTCGGGATTAAAAAATGGGATTGTGAAGTGGTATCCAACTACAACGTATCCACATTCATTAAGGAGTTCGTAGTAAAACTTCCCCCGGGTGAGACCCTGGATTTCCAATCCGGAGGTTACATACAAATTGACGTACCGGAAATAGAAGTGTCGTTTGCCAACATGGACATAGCTCCAAAGCCGGAACTGGGTCACCCTGAAGATGTGTTTAAATCGGATTGGGATAAATTCAATATGTGGAATTTGTCCATGAAGAATGACGAAGAAATATTCCGGGCCTATTCCATGGCCAACCACCCGGCTGAAGGTGATATTATCATGCTCAACATCCGTATTGCCACTCCCCCCTGGGACCGGGATGCCAACCAGTTTATGAATGTTAACCCCGGTATTTGCAGCTCCTATGTATTCTCCCGCAAACCAGGCGATAAAGTAACCATATCCGGCCCTTATGGTGAGTTCTTTATTAATGAAACACCACGGGAAATGATCTACATCGGTGGTGGTGCAGGTATGGCGCCATTGCGTTCCCATATTTTCCATCTTTTCCATACGGAAAAGACCAACCGCAAGGTGTCCTACTGGTATGGCGGCCGGTCCCGTAAAGAACTTTTCTACACCAATCATTTCAGAAAAATCGAGAAGGAATTCCCCAACTTCAATTTTTACATCGCCCTGTCAGAACCTCTGCCGGATGATAACTGGAAAGTAAAAGAGTCTCTGGATGACGCTGAGGGAGATGGCTACCTGGGTTTCATTCACCAGGCACTGTTCGACAATTATCTGGGACAGCACCCCGAACCTGAGGAAGTAGAGTATTACCTCTGTGGGCCTCCTATGATGAATGCCGCTGTTTTAAAAATGCTGGATGACCTGGGTATTCCCGATGAAAATATTCGCTTCGACGATTTCGGAGGATAAAAATTTTAACCCCGATTATATTATCGGGGTTTTTTTTGATTTTTTTTAAAATGGACCTGAAGATATTTTTTTCCGCCATCGATGAAACCATAGTACAAAATATAGAAGATGTAAATGCCTTCTATCATTCCGTGCGGGTAAATACACACGAAATGCCCGACTTCAAGGAAGCTGATATAGCCATTATCGGGTTAGTGGAGGAAAGAGGAAGTTCACGGAACCAGGGGGCCGCTGCCGCGGCAGATGAAATCCGCGGTAAACTCTACCGGCTTAAATCAGGCATGTATTCCTATCGCATAGTGGACCTGGGAAATCTTCGCAATGGTATGTCACTGGATGAGACCTACTTACGTATTAAGGAGGTATGCAGTATTCTACTAAATCACAATGTACTTCCGGTTTTAATAGGCGGCACTCATGATCTCGACTATGGCCAGTTTATGGCATACGAGGATCTGGACAAACTCATCAGTATACTCAATGTAGATGCTTTTCTGGACCTGGAGGAAACGGACCGATTGGGCGCGGCCAGACAACATATTCACAAAATGTTGCTCTATGAACCCAATTACCTGTTCAATTACAATCAACTTGGACATCAGAGCTACCTTATCGACCCCGTTGCCATTAATTTGTTGGAAAAGCTGTATTTCGATGTTTACCGCCTGGGACTGCTTCGTGAAAACATTCATGAAATGGAACCGGTGATACGCAATGCGGACATGATGACGTTCGACATCACTGCCATTAAATCCAGCGATGCTCCGGGCAACGCCAACGCTCAGCCATTTGGTTTATCCGGGGAAGAGGCCTGCCAGGTATGCTGGTATGCCGGAATGAACGAAAAGCTCAGTTCGGCGGGATTCTATGAATATAACCCCGAGTTCGACGACGACCATCAATCTACTGCCAGAGTAGTGGCCACCATGGTATGGTATTTTATTGAAGGGTACTACAACCGCAAAAAGGAGCAGGACTTCAAAAGCAATGATTACCTGAAATATGTGGTGACCCTGGAAAGTGATCCCAACACAATAGTTTTCTACAAAAGCAAGCTCAGTGAAAAGTGGTGGATGGAGGTAAATTATCCCCAGGGAAAGGAGAAATATGCCCGCAATTGTATTGTGCCCTGTAGTTACTCCGACTACAAAATGGCCAATGAAGGAGAATTGCCGGAGCGCTGGATCAGCACCCATGCCAAACTGATTTGAAAAAGTGGCAATTAACGGATTTATTGCTATATTCCTGCTAGTTGAATGCCGCTTTAACCTAAATTATTATGGAGGAAAATTCCAACCAAAGTCTCACAAATTCTTCCTATGCCAGTCTCGGTGATCGTTTTCTGGGTGGTCTTATCGACTGGCTGGTAGTGCTCGTAATTTCATATGTATTAAGGGGAATACTAGGATGGCAATTGGCCTATCTGATTTCCGGAGCTTACATCCTGGTACGTGATGCCCTGCCTTTTCTCGAAGGACAAAGTATCGGGAAAAAGGTAATGAAAACCAGAGCGGTTATGGAAGATTCGGGAGCTCCCACTACCAATGACTATCGCTCCTCGTTGTTGCGAAATATTTTGTTGTTTATTCCGGTGGCCAGTCTGATCGATGCACTGTTTATATTCAGCGGAGATCGCAAGCGTCTTGGCGATAAACTGGCGAAGACTGTGGTCATCTACGACCGCTAAACTCACATTACATTGGTAATTCCAGGCATGGGTACCGGATAGTTTCCGGTTTCATCCGGCATATCAGGCATTTCCGCATCCCAGCTAAACTTAGAGGGCAATATACTGCGGGTGGATTTCAGCACCTGATCTAATTCCAGCGCCTGCCCGGAATGCATCGCCATGCGGCCCATTATGGTAGTCAGCGTACTTTTGGCTCCCCATTCCGTGTCATTCAGGCTTTTGTTATTGAGTATGGAGTCCAGAAAAACATCGTGTTCCACCTGGTAGGGATTGGGGGCATTCCTATCGTCATGTCGCCATATCACTTTTTTTCCGGCGTCATAGATTCTCGGCTTTTCATCTGCAGACCCCGAGGTACATTTGACATCCCAGCCAACGCGACGCCAACAATTATCGACATTTATACTTTGAACATTCATCTTGACGCCATTGGGATATTCGAATTCTACGAAATGATGATCGAAGGTGTTTCCCTGATCGGGGCCGGAAAATACCTGTCGTCCTCCCAGGCCTTTCGCGGCACTGGGATAGTCCTGCATCAGCCAGTTCATGGCATCGATAGGATGTATGGACTGACCGGCAAGCTGACCTCCCCATAACCAGGTAAAGTAACGCCAGTTTCTCATCTGGTATTCCATTTCCGTCTGACCCGGCTTACGTCCATGGATAACTGGCGCACCCACGCAATAATAAACAGATATTGAGGCGATATCACCTATTACGCCTTCCCGGATCTTTTCCATTAACAACCGGAAAGAAGTATCATAGCGATTTTGTAAACCCACTACTACCGTGAGTTTCTTTTGATCGGCAAGTTTAGAGGTCTCCATAATCTGGTGATAACCAGGAACATCAACTGCCAGTGGTTTTTCCATAAATACATGTTTGTCCGCCTGCACTGCTGCTTCAAAGTGGATGGGACGGAAAGGCGGCGGAGTGACCAGCAGTACTGCATCGGAAAGCTCAATTACTCTTTTATAGGCATCAAACCCTACGAATTTATTGCTTTCAGGCACATCAACCTGGCTGGCCTCCACATTGTCCAAAATGGCACCGTATGACTTGTCAAGTCTATCCCTGAAGGTGTCGCCCATGGCTACCAGCTTGGCCGATTTACTGGCCTGCAAAGCCTGCACAGCAGCACCAGCGCCACGATTACCACAACCAATAAGGCCGATTTTAACCTGGTCTGTGCCCTTTACATAAGCGCCCAGCTCCGCTGGTAACGAAGTGAGAACAGTTCCTGCCGCGATGGCGGCAGTTCCTTTTTTAATGAATGTCCTACGGTCGGATTTGATTTGATTTGTCATGATGTTCGATTAAATATTAATATGGTATTGTGCTGCGTGTTTGGACCATTTTAGCTTGAAGATTGCAATTCAGCGGCAATATCAGCCGACTGATTCCATACACGAAATACATTCCGGTAGCATATTTTAGCGATGTCCTCCTCTGAATATCCCCTTTCCAATAGCTCGGCGATCAGGTTTGGGTATTGTGAAACATCCTTTAAGCCTGCGGGAAGGGAGTCTCCTACCCCATCATAATCAGAGCCCAGGCCCACATGGTCGATGCCTGCCAAAGCCACCACATGATCGATATGGTCCGCAACCCTTGCTACATCGGAATAGATAAAATGCTTTTGGTGATAATTTCTTTTATACTGGTCAATGTCTTCCGGTGACAGGTCATCCTGGCCGGATTGCCACTGATCGACATGCTGGTTAATTTGTTCGCTACTTTGCCTCGATGCCTGATCCAGGAAGGATGACCCAAAATTAATTTGTATTACGCCCCCGTTGGCTGCCAACAGCCTAATCATATCATCGGACATATTTCGTTCCCATCCCGGTGTAAAATGACGGCAGCTGCTGTGAGAAGCAATAACAGGGGCCTTGGTAATTTTCATCACCTGATAAAACGCACTGTCTGACACATGGGAAACATCGATCATAACACCTACCCGGTTCATCTCACGGACCACCATTTCACCATAGTCGCTCAGACCGTTCCAGGTGCGGGTGGTATCATAGGAAGAATCACAGATGAGGTTGTCTTTGGCATGAGTCAGTGTGATGTATCGAATCCCCATATCATAAAAATACTGAACATTGCTGATATCATCCTCCAGCGGCGCCCCGTTTTCCATACCCATGGGCAAAGCGATGAGACCTCGTCCAAAAAGATCCTCAACCTCCTGCGGTGACCTGGCAATAGCAAACTTATCGGGATGCTTACTAACTACTCCCTCCACCAAACCGATCATTGATTCAGCAAATGCTTTCGCTCCCCCGGTTTCCTGGTAGGACGAAGGCACATAGATTGACATGAACGGCGCGTCCAAACCACCTTGCCTGGCTCTCACATAGTCAAAATCTCCCTGCGCGGTTCTGGCACCTACATCCTCCATCAACTTGTTCAGCCGATAAGGAACATCAATATGTCCGTCTGTGATGATAAACTTCTGGGCCAAATCAACGGCCTGCTGTGAAAAAGATATAGAATCCATACTCTGATGGTTTGCCTGCTGCGATGATCCACTACTACAGTAAGAAAAAATCGCCAGGGAAGAAATTAAGAACCAATTGCGCATATTACTAACAGTGTCCAAAGGATTGCTCAATTTATTAAATTATAATGATAACTTGGAGCAGTAGGCAGTAGGCAGTGGGCAGTGGGCAGTGCTTGATAAAGCAATTATGACAGACGATCTACCTTATTATTCCCCGGCGCAACTGGCCCTGAGGAACGGCCAGGACAGGCCCGAGATTTGGATCGGTTACCGGGGAAAGATCTACGACGTAACCAGCTCCAGGCTGTGGCTGGGTGGGAGTCACTATGAACATTGGGCCGGTCAGGACCTGACCGATGAGCTTCCGGATGCTCCCCATACGGAGCATGTGTTTGACAAATTCAAAGCGATAGGAAATTTATCAATCGATGATACTGATAGCTGATAGCGGTTCTACCAAAACAGATTGGCGGGTTATAGACAGCAGTGGCCAAATTGAACAGGCTAAGTGCAAGGGAATTAACCCGTATTATCAGTCACCGGAAGAGATCCTCTCAGAATTGCTGACGTCATTAAAGCCCCAAATAAATACCGATATTCAGGAAATTCATTTCTATGGTGCCGGGTGCAATCGTCCGGAAAAAAATGCAATCATATCACAAGCGCTTAATGAGGTTTTCAGGGATGCATCCGTGACGGTAAATTCCGATCTGCTGGCGGTGGCTCATGGCTTATGCCATCGCACGGCGGGCATCGCCTGTATTTTGGGAACCGGATCCAATTCCTGCTATTACGATGGAGAGCGCATCGTCGATCATATTCCTCCCTGGGGTACCTGGTTGGGCGATGAAGGCAGCGGCTCCTGGCTGGGCAGGGAATTGGTGGTGCTTTACCTGAACTACGAATTGCCGGATCATTTACAGCAGGCTTTTGATAAGCGATATCCCGATGTTCGGGAATCGGTAATGGACCACGTCTATCGTCAACCTTATCCCAACCGCTACCTGGGACAGTTTAGCAGATTTTTATATCATCACATGAAAGACCCTTTCATCTACGAGCTGGTGTACAGCGGTTTTATGAAGTTTTTTAAACGCAAGGTTTTAAAATACCGAATGGCGGGCCAGGTGCCGGTACATGTATCGGGGTCCATTGGGTTCTACTTCAACACTATTTTACGAAAAATTGCGTCAGATCTGGGTTTGGATCTGAAGAACATCACCGAGTCTCCCATTGCCGGATTAACACTTTTTCATCGCCCTGACAACCTGGCTTAAAAAGCGCTGCATTCGCAAATTATTGACTAACTTCGTATTACTTTAAAAGTTATGTCAACCACAGAATCACCATCCAACTTCGATCACCTGGAGCGAATGCCCATTAGGGAATTGCTGGCAAATATCAATCACGAAGATCACAAGGTTCCTGAAGTCATCTCAGGCCTGATCCCCGATATTGAAGCACTGGTAGCGCAAATTGTGATCAGGATGAAACAAGGGGGACGTTTGTTCTATATCGGTGCCGGGACCAGTGGCCGGCTGGGTATCGTAGATGCCTCGGAATGTCCGCCAACTTTTGGTGTTCCTCATGACCTGGTGATCGGCATAATGGCGGGGGGTGACCTGGCCATTAGAAAGGCCGTTGAATTTGCGGAAGATGACCCGCACCAGGCCTGGATCGATTTGCAACAGTATGATATTGGCCCGCTGGACACTGTGGTAGGGATTGCCGCTTCCGGCCGAACGCCTTATGTAGTGGGGGGAGTAAAAGCCGCCCGGGAGCATGGCTTACTTACCGGTGCCATCACCTGTAACCATGGATCCAAGCTTGGTGAAGCAGCGGAATTTCCTATTGAAGCAGTAGTGGGACCGGAATTTGTAACGGGCAGTACCCGCATGAAATCAGGAACTGCTCAAAAACTTATCCTGAATATGATATCCACCACGGTCATGATACAACTAGGCCGGGTAAAAGGAAATAAAATGGTGGATATGCAGTTAAGCAACAATAAACTGGTGGGCAGAGGGGTAAAAATGCTGATGGACGAGTTGGGAATAGACCAGCAACGGGCCAGCCAGTTGCTGACTACCCATGGGTCGGTAAGGGCTGCACTTAAAGCCTTTGGCCATGCATGAGATCGAACCATACTATCGCTGGGAGCCTTTTTACCAGTCAAGCCTGGATCCGCAATCCCCTTTTTATGGAAAAGAATACAATTATGATCTCTATACGGAAAACATCTATGGCTACTACATCGCCCCGGGCTGGGATTTTTTTGGGTCAGAGACACTTTACCTGAAAGTTTTATATGCAGATTACCTGGAGGGTTTTACCATAATCGAGTTAATCGGGGAATGGAATGATGCCATAAACAACGACATCATGCACCTAAAACGCAACGTGTTGGAAAGCATGATGGGTCAAGGAATTCACAAATTCATATTGCTGGGAGAGAATGTGCTCAATTTTCACGGGTCCGATGATTGCTACTATGAGGAATGGTTTGAGGAAACGGAAGAGGAAAACGGCTGGATCGCCGCCCTAAATTTCAGGGATTTCGTGATGGATGAGTGGAAAAACTATAACATTGACTCTTTTATCAACTTTGGCGGGACATTGCAACTCAGCAAATGGCGGGTACTGGAACCCACGGGTCTCTATAAAATTGTTCAGAATCTCATATCCCGCAGGATAGCCCTTACCTGATCACTCTTCCGTACTTAACGGACTGAATTGCAAATATTTAATCACATTTTTCCAGTGTATCAGGCAGGTTTTTTGCTATCTTGAATTAACTCTTGTTTAAACAACTACTAACCATCAAATCCCATGGAAACCCAATGGCCCCAAAAAACCCGCGAGTTACAAAGCAACCATTTTGATTCAACCATTTGGAATGACTTCAAGTTTCGCGATGATGACATCATTATCGGAACCTACGCCAAGTCCGGTACCACCTGGATGCAACAGATCATTTCTCAGCTTATCTTCAATGGTCAGGCTGGATTACCTGTTGCAGACATGTCTCCCTGGCTCGACCTCCGGGTTCCTCCGGCTCATATAAAGCTGGAAGGAATGGAGGGACAGGCGCACCGGCGATTTATTAAAACCCATCTGCCGGTAGACGCACTGGTATACTCACCCAAGGCAAAATACATTTACGTGGCCCGTGACGGACGGGATGTAGTGTGGAGTCTGTACAATCACCATGTCACTGCCAATGATAAATGGTATGAGGCTTTAAATGACACCCCCGGATTAGTTGGTCCTCCTATCCCGAAACCTGTGGATTCGGTGGTGCAATCGTACCATGAATGGTTGGAAAAGGATGGTTACCCCTGGTGGAGCTACTGGGAAAATATCAGCTCATGGTGGAATATAAGACACTTGCCAAATCTTAAACTGGTTCATTTTGCCAATCTTAAGAAGGATATGGAGGGAGAGATCAGGGCCGTAGCCGATTTTCTGGAAATACCTACGGATAACCTGGACTGGGAGGCTGTGCTCCAGCACTGCAGCTTTGATTACATGAAAGCGCATGCCGAGGCCTCGGTGCCCCTGGGAGGAATTCTTTGGGAAGGAGGTGCCAAGTCTTTCATTCACAAAGGAAATAATGGAAGATGGCGGGATATGCTTTCCGATGAGGAGTCACAAAAATACGAGCAACTGGCGGAACAAAAACTGGGCCCCGAATGTGCGCACTGGGTCAAAACGGGGGAAATCACGGAGGCAATTAAGGATTAAGAATTGGGGGGCATGGGGCATGGGGCCGAGAGCAGAGAGCATAGGGCATGGGGCATAGAGCATAGGGAATAGGGAATAGGGAATAGGGAATAGGGCATTGGCAAAGGGCATAGGGGTTAGGGCATGGGGCATAGAGGAGGACTGAGGGCGGGATGGCATTTGATGCTTGGTGCTTGGCGCTTGGCATTTGACAAAGGGCTTGGCACTTCGCTTCCAGAGCAATTGGCATTGCCCCAATTGTTAATTTTTAATCCTTAATCTTTAATTGTCTACCGGTAATACCAGCGCCAGGTTGCTGATCAGCCAGCGGCGATTATTGGCGGTTTCCAGGCAGGCAGTCCGGGTACGTCTGACTTTTATCTTTTTGTATTTCCTGGAACGAAATAAGAATTCATCCCCTTCGGGAATCTGCTCCAGAGGTATACCGGGAGACACCGGGTCGTACTTTCGTAAAACCCTGGTTAATACCGGATGCGAACAACTGGCCGCTTTTGGTGCTTTCAGGTACAAAGTAAAAGCCTCCAGAATATCCTGGGGCAACTTGGCCCCATTGAGCAACGGCGTCATCACGCGCCTGATTTCCTGCTGCCATTCGGGGCCATGAGGCTTAACCTTAATTCCATGCCGGATATGGGTAAGAAAATGGGCCACCTCGTGCAGATAAACCACCAGGAATGCAAATTGGTTTAAATTCCTGTTAACAGTAATCAGATGGGTTCCAGGTTGGGGCCGATAGCGATAATCACCCAATTTGGTCTTTCGAGGGGCCGAAAGTTTAATCTGAAACTGATGTTTGTGCCATAGATCGAAGCAGTAGAGGTTAGCTGAATCCGGTAGATAACTGCGAAAAATCCAATTTGCCTGGTTCATATTTTTTAAGGGGCACAAAAAAACCCCGCTGCTTCAGCGGGGTTATAAACTAACGGATATTTTATTAGTTCTCTTCAGTAGCTTCTTCTACTGCCTCGGTTGCTTCGTCAATAGCTTCCTGAGCGTCTTCAACTGCTTCTTCAGCAGTTTCCTGAGCATCTTCTATTACTTCTTCAGTTTCTTCAACTGCAGTTTCTATAGATTCTCCTGCTGCGTCCATAGTTTCTTCAGCAGACTCGCTTGTTTTCGCACAAGAAGTAGCGGCAAATAAAAATCCGCCTGTAAGTAATAAGGCAAATAATCTTTTCATGATAAATTCCCGTTTTGATTAAAAAATGATAAGATGCAAATATACACAATAATTTATCCCAGCTAATTATTTTTTCCTAAAAAACAGGCGAATTGGTACACCCGTAAAATCAAAGTGCATTCTTAACTTATTCTCTATGAAGCGTTTATACGGATCCTTAATGTACTGAGGCAGGTTGCAAAAGAAGGCAAAAGCGGGGGTATTTGCAGGCAACTGGGTGATGTACTTGATCTTAATATATTTACCCTTGATCGCTGGGGGTGGACGTCGTTCAATTTCCGGTAAAAGCTTGTCATTTAAGGCCGATGTGGATATCCTTTTTTGGCGATTGGCAAATACCTCCAGCGCCAGCTCCATGGCCTGATATATCCGTTGTTTGTTGACGGTTGAAGTAAAAATTATGGGGATGTAATCCAGGGGGCTCAGCTTCTCCAGAATAGCACGGCGAAACACTTCAGCGGTTTTGTGATCTTTTTCCACCAGGTCCCACTTATTTACCAGGATCACAATTCCCTTGTTTTTCTTATGAGCCAGGCCGATAATGCTCTGGTCCTGACTCTCCAGTCCCCTTTCTGCGTCCAGCATCACCATGCACACATCAGAGTTTTCCAGGGCATTGATCGACCGCAATACCGAATAGAACTCAATGTTGTCCTTTACCCGGGATTTACGGCGCAAGCCGGCGGTATCGGTGATGATAAAATCCTTGCCAAACATGTTGTACCGGGTGTCAATGGCATCCCTGGTGGTACCGGCCACTTCGGTTACGATGGTCCTTTCGATTCCCATCAGTACGTTGAGAAAGGAGCTTTTGCCCACATTGGGCCGACCCAGCAAAGTAATTCTGGGTAAATCGGGTTGACTGGATTCAGCCTCTGCGGGCAGATACCTGATCACCTGGTCCAGCAACTCCCCGGTTCCGGAACCGCTGGCGGCAGCAATCGGGTATATCTCATCAAATCCCATGCTGTAAAACTCACCCGCCATGTAGGCCTTTTCCTGGTTATCGGCCTTGTTGGCCGCCACCAGAACCGGTTTATTGGCCGAACGTAAGATGCCGGCAAAGTCTTTATCCAAATCAGTTAAACCGGTATGACAATCGACCATGAAGATAAGCACCTGAGCTTCCTGTACCGCAAGCTCGACCTGTTCCCTGATAGCGGCCTCGAAGACATCTTCTGAGCCCACTACATATCCACCGGTATCTACCACGGTAAAAGACCGGCCGTTCCACAGGGACACCCCGTAGTGGCGGTCCCTGGTGACTCCGCTTTCGTTGTCCATAATAGCCTGTCGGCGCTCCACCAACCGGTTGAACAGGGTAGATTTGCCCACATTGGGTCTTCCTACTATGGCGACGATATTGGACAATTCGTTAAATTAAAAATTAACAATTAAGTAATGAACAATTGTTTGACACGGTCAATTATTAGATTGACTATATGAAGAATAACTTAATTCAAGATAAAAGTTATCAGTTTTCGCTTGAAATTATTCAAGTCTGCAAAGATCTGAAAATCAACCAAGAATTTATCCTTTCAACACAACTTTTGAAGAGTGGCACCTCCGTTGGGGCTAATATCGAAGAAGCATTAGCAGCATTTTCAAAGAAGGATTTTATATTTAGGATGTCGATAGCATATAAAGAGGCAAGAGAAACCAGTTACTGGATACGACTATTAAAGGATTCCGGAGACATTTCAAACAAATCTGCCCTGGAGCTTCTTTGTAAAAGCCAGGAGATTGAAAAAATTCTGGTCAGCATACTGAAAACCAGCAAATCCAATTGTTAATTGTTAATTGTTAATTGTTAATTGTTAATTGTTAATTGTTAATTGTTAATTGTTATAGCCAAACCTTTTCAACTTCTCCCTCTTCTTCCTCCAGTCTTTTTCCACCTTTACGAACTGTTCCAGGAATACCTTCTTCTGAAAGAATTGCTCCATGTCTTTGCGGGCTTCTGTACCGACATTTTTAAGGGCTGATCCCTGTTTGCCGATTAGGATGCCTTTCTGACTGTTTCGTTCCACGTAGATCTCCGCACGGATGCGAATAATGTCCGGTTCTTCCTTGAATTCACTTATGATCACCTCACAGGCATAGGGCACTTCCTTTTTGTAATTTTGGAAAATCTTTTCCCGGATGATCTCGGAAGCAAAGAATTTTTCGGGCCGGTTGCTAAGGCTGTCTTTGGGGAAATAAGCCGGATGCTGGGGCAGGTATTTCAATATCGACGGCATCACCTGCTCGATGTTGGTTTCATTCAGCGCGGAAACCGACAGGATCTCCTTTACTGAAGTACCCGTAATCAGGGCATCCCAGTAGGTCAGTTTGTCCTGCAATTGGGTCCCCTTGGCCAGGTCAATTTTATTGATGATCAGTATCACCGGAATATCCAGTTGGGAGATGTCATTAACCAATTTCAGGTCGGACTCCATTTTTTCCCCCAACTCAACTACCCACAGGATAACATCCGCATCACTAAGGGAAGATTTGACGAAGGTCATCATGTTTTCCTGGAGTTCGTATTGCGGTTGAATGATGCCAGGGGTATCGGAGTACACAATCTGGAAATCATCACCACTAATGATGCCCATAATGCGATGGCGGGTGGTTTGGGCTTTGCTGGTAATAATGGACAGCCGCTCACCCACCAGGGCATTCATCAAAGTGGATTTCCCGGTATTAGGTTTGCCCACGATGGAAACAAATCCGGCTTTGTGCTTGGGATCAATCATGGTGCAAGGTAACTAATCTGGGAGTTATGGGTTATGAATCAAAAGTTATAAGTTGAGTTTCGAGACACTGGTCCAGGCTTTCAAATTTAATTCTTATTCTTAATCGATAATTACCTTGATTATTTGTAGTTAACGATATACTTTTGTAATCCCTTAATTGAAAGGGTGATAAAATATATCGCGGGGTGGAGCAGTTGGTAGCTCGTCGGGCTCATAACCCGAAGGTCGTAGGTTCAAGTCCTACCCCCGCTACTGAGAGAAGCCTGACACAATGTGTCGGGCTTTTTTGTTGGTAAGTGTTTAGTAATTAAACGATTAAGGATCCATCCGGATTAGAACACTGCTTAAGCATACGGCTGATAATTACCATATTCTATCCTACCGCTAGAATCCTAACTAAAACATACCTAAAACATTTTAAGATTTCCTCTATTGCTGAATGCCCCAAGTTCTTTATGGCAATGGGTTGATTTTGGTGCTGTCTTTTCCGAACTTATCCTATCTACTAACTCAAATTTTTTGTTTTGGAGGTAATCTGCTTAGAAACTGAGGCTTTTTATTCACTGGTTGAGGAAGTGGTGATCCGAATCCGGGAAAAAGATCAAATTTCCACTGACAAGTGGATTTCGCTAGAAGAGGCAATGGATTTATTGCGTGTTACGTCAAAGTCAACCATGCAAAAACTTCGGGACGAAGGACTGATCAGGTTTTCTCAGCCTTATAAAAAAATTATTCTCTATGACCGGGATTCGATTTTGACATACATTGAAACCCATGTTAACCAAACTCACTAGCCATGGAATTATCAAAGGAATACATCAAAGGATTCAATTCAGGATATCTGCTCCGAAAGCACAAACCTATGTTAATGAAAGAGCTTGAAGATGGTGTTAAGCCTACTTCTCCTTATGTCCAGGGGTTGCTGGATGGGAATAAGGAGTATGAGAAGGAGTTGGATCGGAAGTTGGATAAGATGCAGGAAAAATCGCTGGAGAAGGGGAAGAATAAGGGGCTTGGTTTAGGAATGTAAACACGAATGCATTAGCCAATTTGGGTATGAGATTTTCATTGATTTTCAGATACTCACCACCTGATTTGATTCCAAAAGGGTCAGCAAATATATTTCCATGTGCAACTTTGTTCTCATTTTGGCATGTAGCATGACACAAATAGTCAAATATACTTTCTCCGATAATCAATTCGTGCTAGCAGCACTCCCTACGCAATTTTACTTCTTAATTTTTAGACTATGTTCCGCGGCTCTCCCAACCTATATACTGCTATCCATTTAAGTTGGTCTTTGTGAGACTGGTGCAGGTTCGTTACTTTAGTGCAAGCAGCTGGGTAGCACCTACGCGCCTTCGCTTCAACCGTTGCCGGTATGAATCTAATCAATCAGCTATATGGATAAAGGTGCACACTTTAATAACTGCGATTTCCAAGTTCACTCACCGAGAGATATTAATTGGTATGGAGATCGTCCTATCACTAACGAGGAAAGACAAGAATATGCCAAAGAATTCATTGACGCCTGTAGAGCAAAGGGTTTAGATGCGGTGGCAATTACCGATCATCATGATATGGCGTTCTATAGCTATATCAAGGAAGCTTCTGAAAACGAATGTGATGAAAACGGTGTTCCTATCAATCCAGTCAATAAAATTGTTGTATTCCCCGGGATAGAACTAACCTTATCTACTCCATCCTGCCAAGCAATACTAATATTAGATGCTGATTATCCCGTTCAAGGGTTTGATCAGATTTTGCATGTTTTATCCCTTACCCCAAATGATCCAAGCGAGGCTACAACGGCACAAACCTCACCTATTAGCAATACTATTATTAATGGAATAGAACAAATTTATGACCGGTTAAATACCATAGATTCGCTAAAAGGTAGGTTCATTGTTTTTCCGAATTTGAGCGAAGGAGGACGACATACATTGCTTAGAGCAGGTAATTCAGAACAATATAGAAAGATGCCTTGTGTCGGAGGTTATCTGGATGGTTCAACAACCCAGTATGGAACTGGGAATATTTCAATCACCTCTGGGGCTAATCGTGAATACGGATATAAATCCGTTGGACTTCTACAAACATCGGATAACAGACATCGAGATTTTTCAAAATTAGGAACTAATACTACGTGGGTAAAATGGGCGTCGCCAACAGCTGAGGCCCTTCGTCAGGCTTGTTTAGCTAAAGAATCAAGGATTAATCAAAGTAAACCTGCTCTTCCTCAGATATATATTAGAAAAGTAGATGTTACAAATTGTAAGTTCTTAGGTTCATTTCAATTTGAATTCAATCAACAATACAATTCGTTGATTGGTGGTCGAGGTACTGGTAAGTCCACAATTCTTGAATATGTAAGATGGGGTTTATGCGATCAAACTAGTATTCTTGGTGATGCTGAAGAAGCTTCAGAAATTGATCGCAGACGGAAGTCACTTATTGAAAAAACTTTAGTTCCATTTGATGGTGAGGTAAGAATAACATTTATGCTAAATGGCATCGAACACATCGTAAAACGAGACTCTAAGTCAAAGCAAATATTATTAAAAATCGGCACTAGTAATTTCGAGCAGGTTAAAGAGAACGAAATACGACGAATACTACCAATACAAGCTTACAGTCAAAAGCAACTCAGCAATGTTGGCGTAAGGACAGAGGAATTAAAGAGGTTCATTGAACAGCCTATAAGATCCAAATTGAACGCTCTTGAATTTCAGCTTTCTGATAATGCAAAAAAATCGAGAAGCTGTTATAATGACTACTTAAGGAAGAAAGAATTAGAAAAGGAAATTGATCAATTCAATCTGGAAGTAAAGTCAATTAATGAACAACTAGAAAATCTGAGAAAACAGCTCACTGGAATATCGGATGATGATCAAAAAATTATCTCTACTAAACCAAAACTTGATTTTGAGCAAGGTTATGTAACTAAGGTAGAATCCGAATTAGAGGCTACTAAAAACTTGATATTGCAACTTGAGACTTCATTAAACAAGTATCCTGAAATAATTGATTTTAATGATCAATTAGAAAACGAGGAGCAGATACTCTCAATTGATACTAAAAGGCGACAAAAGTTTGACGAAATCAAGAAACTTACACATGAATTAAAGCTAGCTGTTGAGGCAGATGCCATGAAGGACCTGGCAGTCCAAATAGAAGAATGGAAAGCTACGAAAGATGCGTACGAAGTCGAATATGAAACGGTAAAGCAAAAAGCATCATCTAATCAACAACAACTTGAAGAAATTAGTAGATTAGAAGAAAGACTATCTGAACTTTCAACTACTCTAAATGAAAGATTAGTGGTACGAAATGAAATGGGTAATCCCGAGAGTAACTTTGCTGAATTGAGGCAAGAATGGCATAAAATACATAGTCAAAAGATTGCAGCATTGAAAGAGCAATCAGATACATTTACAGAATTGTCAATGGGTCAGATAATAGCTGAAGTGACTAAGTCATTAGATGTTGGTGTATTAAAAAATAAACTGTTGTCAGCTTTAACTGGATCTCATATTAGGGAAGATAAGATTGATAATTTATTTCAACTACTATTAAATCAAGATAATCCGCTTGAATCATGGCTAGAAGTAGTTGACGAGTTAAGGTCGCTTGCTGAACTAAAAATCGAAGAAGATGAAACGCTAGATCTTCCAACAAACGCTCTTCTTGAAATGGCCGAATTCCATGATGGTAATCGCCGTAAAGTAGTGGAAATTTTAGAACCTGAAACTTGGTTAGAGATAGCAACAACTGAAATACAAGTCAACCCGATATTTAGCTATGCCACAAATAATGAAATGGGTGATGTTATTCCTTTTGGTGACGCATCAGCAGGGCAACAGGCAACGGCTCTTCTAACACTTCTATTAAACCAACCTGGTATGCCGTTGTTAATTGATCAACCTGAAGATGATATCGATAACCGAGCAATTGAGGAAATCATTAAAAATATCTGGAATGCTAAAACAAAACGTCAATTAATTTTTACTAGTCACAGTGCAAACATGGTTGTTAATGGGGACGCGGAACTAGTAATTTGTTGTGATTATAGAGAGTCCGGTAATCAAACTCGTGGAAGCCTAAAGGCACTAGGTGCCATCGATGATAAAATAATTCGAGATGAAATCACCTCTGTTATGGAGGGAGGGGAAAAAGCATTTAGACTCCGCAAGGAAAAATATGGATTTTGATGGCAACACTTTTTCCAAATCCTTTCCTGGGAAATAGTGCAGTATCATTCAACATGGGGAGTTCAAACCGGGGAAGGCTTCAGTTTTAGCTTCTATCCTAGCTTTTGATCCGCACCGCAATAGGGACAAAAAGCAAAACCTTCGTCCAACCTGCTGTTACATTTTGAGCAAAGCGTTATTTCATCGATGACGGATTTAAATGGAATACTGGTTTTGAAAGTAAAATCGTCAGGAATCTCTTTTAGGAAACTTGATTCATTTCCTTTCTCAGTAATCAGAAACAATTCATCTTTCGCCCTTGTCATAGCGACATAAAAAAGTCGTCTTTCTTCTTCGAGCAACAAATCGTGATTTGATTCTTTAATTACTTGATATATTCTGTCCTCCATCCAAATATCCGGAAAACCACCATTTCCTTCAGTCAGTCCGATAATAAAAACTGCTTTTGCTTCAAGTCCTTTTGAGGCATGAATCGTTTTGCCAGAGACAAATACGCCTTCTTGCTTAAACCGTTCAAAATATGGGTTATACATTTTAGTTCTTCGGTAAAGAAATAGAATGTCTTCTTTAGTGTAGCCTTTGTTTTTGAGTTTGTTTATTTGGTCAAGTACATATTCTATGTTTTCAGCCTCATTTTTACCTGCGTAAATGTGAATCTTACTGCTAGATTTTTTGTTGGATTGAACGTTTTTATTGACTTTGAACTTGTTGTGTTTGATTACTTCATTACTAGCCCCAACAATATGTTCAGTGCTTCGATAATTCATACTCAACTTTATTGTTTCCGAACCCTTGAAATGCTCTTTAAAGTTGACTATGTAGTCAACGTTAGAGCCTCTGAAGCCATAAATACTTTGCCAATCGTCTCCAACGCAGAAAAGTTGACTTTTATCTGTTAAAAGTAGGTTGAGTAATTCGACTTGCAAATTATTTACATCTTGAAACTCATCTACAAGGATATATTCGTATTTGCTTCTAAATTTTTCGACAATTTCGGTGCGGTTTTTAAAAAGGGAAATTGTTTTTGTTATCATATCATTGAAATCAAGATATGACTTGTTTGTACAGTACAATTGATATTGTTCAATTATCGGAATAGCAAGTTTGTAAAAATCTCTTACTCTTTCATGCTGGTCTTTTTGCGATTGTGCCAATACAATTTGTGTGGATATGTTTTCCACCTTAACCATATCGATCACTCTCATTGTTTGGCTTAGGAAGTCTTTAACATCCTGGTGATAAGATTTAAATTCTTCCTCAAACGATAAGGCAGTGGTAAAATGATAATTTGAAGGAAGTCGATTTTTGACAATTCTCTCTAAGGCTAAATTGAAAAGTGCAGTATCTTTTGTCTGGTGCTCAAAGGTCTTTACTAAAAGTTTATTGGCTTTGTTAAACTGTTGTTCCTTTCCTTTAGTTGGATAACTTTTATCACTTACGTGCTCTAAGTAGAGGTTAGCTTCTGGTATGAAAAAATCAGGTGTGAAATCAAAATCTTTGAAATTTACTTTTGGTTCGTATTCAAATTTAATACTGTGACGATAAAGCCAATCAGCAATGTACTGTTCTGATTTAGAGCGAACTTTAGTACCGTTTAGGCTTGTATAATACTTGCCATCTTTTGGCAAAGAAAGACGTTTGTCTTTCTTAATATGAATTTTATCAATCATATAGTCCAAAATGTATCTTTTCAGATTAAGCAGGTACTCATTTGACTCACAGTTTTCAATAAGAATTTTATAAATAACTTCAAATGCTGTTTCTGTCGCTGAATATTTCGCAAACTCATCATCAGTTGCTTTGGTGTCTCCAATTACCTTGAATTTGTTGTCAAACTCGTTCACTCCAAAGTTTCGGATTATTCCGTAGCAAAGGCTGTGAAAGGTTTTAACCGTTAAGTGATAGATCCATTTGTGCTTTTTAGTAAAAAAGTAGCGTTCCGTATCTTTTTCTTTTTCTGTTCTATTCTTGTCGGCAAGTATTTCAGCATATTCTTCGGTATCATCAGCAGAAATGATCAATCGATCTAACATTTCATTTGCAGCATTTTTTGTGAAAGTAATTGCCAAAATGTTTCTTGGATTGACACCTTTTTCTTCATTAAGATAAATTAGCTTTTGGAGTAGTGTTTTAGTTTTTCCCGAACCTGCTCCTGCTAAAACAAGAAGTCTTTTGCATTCACTAACAACTGCTTGTCTTTGCTTCTCGTTGAGCCCACTTAAATCAGTTTTTGCAGTATCTCCTTCCGGCTTTTGAGATTCATAGATTAACCTCTGTCCAGCAGATTTAATTGAGCCTTTTCCTCTTTTAAAGCAGTTTGAGAGAAGATCAAGATCGTTTGTTCTTTCTATTGTTTCATTTAATAGCTGTTTTTCTACTTCTGTCCAAGGTTCATAGGCTCTTGGGTGGGTTTTTCTTGCATTTTGGATGTATTCAGAAAGATTTTCACGCTTTGTAACGCCTAATTCATCGATTTTTAGCTTGAGCTGATTAATTGAATTTTCAGAAAGCTCGTTAAAAATTTCGCCCTGGAAAAAATCGATTGTTTTGTACTGGTCGTTATTTCTGCTATTGCGATCCATTCGGTTTCTTCAACGTGCAACTAGTATATGCGCATAGAAAATCATGCTCTTTATTTCTGTGTAATCTTTTAGATCCCCTGCTCCTCCACCCACTTCACCCTCACCTCTCTCACACTATCCACTCCCCACTCCTCATCATACTTCTTCAACGACTCTTCATCGTCCGAAGCATAAAACAAATACTGATACTTAAAATATCCCTCCCGGTATTCCTTGTAGTACGGATATTTTAAGTAAATAAACACCATCAAAGCCAGTGACAGTAACGCAAATAACGCCACAAATCTACCGCGCCGCAAAGTACCCAACCACTCTTTTAGATCTGGAAAGAACCACAAATAATGGTGTTTTTCAAGAGTCGGTTCTGCCACGGCTGTCTTATCCAGGTTTTCCTGGATATTGAATAATTGTCGTTTGATTTCGGAAAGGTCTAACCCACCAGATGATACTTGAGATACAGTTGAGGACCTGGTAGCAGCAGGTTGCTTTTCAACTATACCCTCTATTCTCTCCACCTTTAAAAAGATTGCTTCAAGCAACTTCTCCGCTCTGTCCTTGGGAGTTTTCATATTGACAGGCCTCTTTGGTTCTTGAGGTTGTTATCAAGTTGTTTTTGCAGACCCCCATAACTGAAGTCATGGCGGATAGTGCTGCCCTTAAATGCCAGGTTACTTTTACGAAAAGAGATACCAAAGATTTTGCGGTTTCGATACCGGTGGATCTTAGTTTCTATTTCCTTTTTCTGCAGGGATTTTCTTAACCTGTCCAGGCTGGTGATACCGGCATCAAGCTGCTCCTGAATAGCCTGCCGGATCTCCAGCTTTATCAGGTGTTTACCAGTAATTTTTTCTTTGGGTATTTCTTTACGTTTCACGTTGCGGGCCACAGTCAATTGTAGCTCTGCCTCCAACAGGTCACACAATCTGGCGGTGCGATTCTTACACCATTGATCGCTGGCGACTCTCCCATCTATGCCAATCCGATTTGCCACAATATGTAGGTGCTGGTGCTTGCTATCCTTATGCCGAACCGCGATATATTGATGGCCTTTCAACCCTATGCGATCGATGTACTGAGTGGCCACCTTTTTCATCAATTGACTGTCGACTTTATCATCATATGCAAAGGATATAGAGGCATGCCAAACGGCATTCTGAATGCTGGGTTTTAGCTTGCGGATTTCATTAAAATCATGGGTGGCTATCTCGGCATTTTTACTGCGCACTCCATACCCTTGGAGCAACACCGCTTTGTCTTTTTCCATTACATAGTGGACACATCCTCCGAAGGATTTTCCGATGGTTGCTTTTCCTATCATTTTAGCTGGTTTATAAGTTCGTCTAGTTGCTCCAAAGTAGCATCAATTCGCTCATGACCAAGATTCTCGGATGCCTGATTTAAGTTGTTCGCCAGCGCTACCAATTCCATGTAAGCAGCGACCTCTTCTGGGGTTCTTTTGACGGATGGTCTTTCATCAAGACTCCTGGCTCGAACGTATTCGGCAATAGTAATCCCCCGCTCCTCCGCATAGCCTTGCACGAACAGGTATTCCGCCAGGGTGTAGTTAACTGTCACCCTTTTCTTCCTTTTGATCAGTTTAGCTGGTCTTGCCATGAAACCGAAATTTGAAAGTAGCCAAAAATCCCTATTCTAAAAAAAGTTAAAGTTTTTGACTCGAAGTCTCAAGGGTTTTGAGCTGCTCTAAACACGTCTGGCTACTTCGAGTAATGGGGTTTTTTGGTTGAACTGAAGATAGCAAAAAAGTACAAACTTTCAAAGGGCACTTTTTTGCACTTTTAGCACTGATGTGGGATGGACAAATTGCTGGTCACAGCAAACTTATCCACATAGGAGGGTAAGGTACGATGGCCTGTGGAAAAGTCAAAAATGAACGAAGTGAATTTGGGGTTTTCCACAGTAGGGTCAGGATAGGCTTGCCCTTTGCTGGCATGAAATGACAGCAGTGATGGCTAGATCAGCCCTTCATCTGCGAAGGAAAAATAGCCAGTGGTGGTAAGGATGATATGGTCAATTATTGGCAGTTCCAATAGCTTGCCTGAGGCCACCAATTTTCTGGTTAGCTGAATATCAGCCTGGCTGGGTTGGCGGTTACCACTGGGATGATTATGGGTTAAAATGATGCCACTGGCAAGGGTTTTAAGTGCAGTAATAAATACTAATTTTGGATCTACCAAAGTACCGCTTACTCCTCCTGAACTGATCACAGAAATACCCAGTACTTTATGGGCTCTGTTAAGCAATAAGATCTTGAATTCTTCCTTAAGTTCGATGGTGTCCTCGGCCCAGTTTTCAAGCAACAATTCATAGGCTCTAACTGACCCATTGATCTTGACTCGTTGATCTGGTGGAACCACGTTTTTGTAACTAAGAGTAACCTCGGAAACTTCGAAAATGAAGCTGGTTTGATTTTCCATAATAGTATGATTTTAGAGTGAAACATACTTGCCAAATGATGGCAGAATTATGGAGGCGATCACTGGGCTTTGGCCGGAACTAAAATCAAATGGAGGTGTTGAGAATTAGCTAAAAAATGAAATGGCTTTACGGTGCGAAACATTTGATTTTGTCCGGACCACAAGCCTTAATTTTGCAGGAGAATTCTGTGCTCATTAAACTGCGACATCCAATACTTTTTGTTGTTGGACACCGCACCTACAGGGCGAGGGTTCGCGGGAAGCTCCAGGGCAGGAAATTAGCCGGGGGGTGGGATGGTCTACCGAAGATTTCCGAAGGTGGACTGTGCAGCGTTGAATAAGGCTGGCAGTGTAGCTGGCCGCATCCCATGGACAGATGTACAGAAGGTAGGGTAAAGAAGGGTCCCGACAACTGTCGGGGGTAAAAAAGCAAGGGTCCGCTACCAGCGGACTAGCTCCTACCCTTGCTTTTTTCATAGGGAGAACCGCTATCTGGCGGAAGGCTTACCCGGTCTGTGCTAGCTGTCCATGGGCGCCAGGTGCGGACTAACCAGGGGCTGTGGTCTTGTGGTGTGCTTGCAAGAGCGGTAGCTCATAAGGGGAAAACAGCCCGTGACGGAATGGAGGTTGTGGAACGCTCGAGTGATTGGGTAGAGCGGTTGAGTAGAACAACTGGAATGCAGTCACACCTTGTTTCCTCTATGCGAGTATTACGAGCATAGAGAGTTAGCTGTTAAACAGTTCAACAAATAAATCGTTCAAGGACTGCTCAAATTTTTAACTCCATCTCTTCGATGACATAAGATTATAAATTCTTAGAAGCATCCAAAAAAACTGAATGCCAGACAATTATTACTTTGAAGAAGTAGTTTGAAGGTATGCATCAAGATCAATAGCAGCCACAGTACCAATCCTTTGTTGAAGGTATTCCATGAGCTTTAAAAAGAATGTTATCAACGAACTCCCTCTACTACTAAACTGAACATCTTCAATTTGTCTCTGATCATAATAGGTATGTATATCAGAATTTAACTCGAGCTCTGATAGTCCCCAGGTTCCAGTGAAAGGTTTGGAATAATTTATAACTATTGCCCCAAAGTCGATTGAGCATGCTAAATCCATGCCAGCTAAACCGGGTAAGGATCTGATATGGCTTTCTATAGTCTTGGTTTGAGCGATGGTGTTGGTGCTACTAATTATTCCTCCAATTATCTCAGTTAATGGCCTTGCAGGCACAGGTTTTCCGGCGTTAATTATGCCAGTGGATGTTCTATTCAGCGCCCTTACGCTTCTTATCTTCTCACCGGCATATTGGATATGGTTCAAATCCTTAACACTTCCTTTGAGGTCTGGTTTTACCTCAAATACAGCATAAACACCTTCAGCTGGGATATATTTAAAGCCATTTTGGTTTAAGACAAAGGGGGTGTAAAGCTGATCATAGATTATCACATCAATCTGCTGACTTGTATTACCAATTTTATCAATTACAATTGCCTTATCAACACAGTACCTGTTGGGCAAGTAAGTTCTGAGCCAGGTAATCCAAACGTCCTCCAAAGCGTCCCCCTTCGAGCCAGGATGTTCAATGAAATCTCTATTTGTACTCAATTGGGATTCCATCTGACTTTGCATTCCACTAAACAAGTCTTTGATGTCTACCTTTTTCATTTCAACCATGACTTTCTTTGAATGGTGGCGTTGGAGCCAGGCTCTTAGTAATTTCCAATGCACGATCAAACATAATTGCTGTATCAGGATAAGCATCGAGCACGATGGTTGGCAGTAACCGTTGGACCAGGTCAGAAAAGGTAAATCCAAAATCCCTGCCGTTCTTAGGTCCGGTTAACTTGACAATCTCCGAAATTTGATCTGTGGTTAGACCAACTTCTTTCAATGGCTTTTCCAAAACCAATTTTCTCTCAGCATCATTGGGTCTATCAAATTTCAAAATATCAGCAGCTCTGCGCTTTATAGCCGGATCCAGTGAACTTACCCTATTGGTACACATTATTACTGCCGCTGGAAGTTTGCCGTTACCCAATCTATCAATACCACGAATAAATGCGTTTACGCCGGCTTTGTCCTCGTGATGCATTTGAGAGTTTTCTCTGGATTGTGTCAAGGCATCTGCTTCATCCACTAAAAGAATCACCGCTCCGCGTGAACTGCCGGATTGATTCTTTAGCTTTTCCGCATGTTGCAGGGTGTGTTCAAAAGCAGCAGACACGAGCTGGGTCATTTGCCCCACTCGACCCTCCCCCCTTGTCGAAAGGCTTAAAGGAAACAGATTGATCTCGATGTTCTCCTGCCTAGCGACCGTATCTGCTATGGTAAGTGCCAATTCGCTCTTTCCGCTTCCGACATCACCCTCAAGAACCACCAATGGCGGCCGTTTTAAAATGTAGTTTAATATAGTAACAGCAGAAGGATGATATTGTTTCTGCCATAAGTCCAAACCTGATGGATTCACCAACAAGCTTAAAATTTTAGACAATCTGGACTTGTGATCTTCTAATCCGATTAGCTCCGATAGCCTCTCTTTATATTCGAAATCAGGATATACTACAACCTGTTCGAAAAGTTCCTCTGTAGATATCATGACTTAATAGGTTTTGACAGTTGAACGATTAAGTGCTTTTCCACCTGAAGAGTATGTTTTATCCTTGCTAAGATAACCGTTGATGCCAGGTTCAGCAGCTCCATTACGGACGAAAGGCAGTCGCTTCTCAAAGCTGGCCTTCTCCTCTTCGGACAAGTTAAACCAGGCACTCGTAAGAGTCAGGAAACTATAAAATCTGGCTCCAGATATATTTGCGCCAGGTTTTATCCTCCCTGGGTCATCATCGCTAACACTGAGCCCAGACAAGTCTTGTGCGGTATAGCGCAAGGTTGGCTCAATGAAGTTGTCATTTCGCTTAAAACCGTAGGTGACTGTCTTCAAAAATCCCCTCTTTAGAAGCTCAATGATTTCAATTTCGTAGTCCTCAATACTTGAATCGCTTGGACTGCCGTAAAACCTCTGCATCCTCTTTAAGTCAGTAGCCACTTTGGCTGCCAGGTGCTTTGCATGTGTTGCAGTAAAGGTTTGTGTTTCGTTAAAAGTATAACTGTGACTCATATTAATTTTTAAATTTGAAATGATGATCCGAAAACTTTTTGCCAATAATAGACCGTTCTTTCCTTGGTAGGCGCTGCTAATGCCGAATCAATCGCGTCTCCGGCATCTAATGCCGCGTCTACAATGATGTCAGCCTGGCGGTTAGTGTACAAACATGAAGCGTTATTTTTAGCATTAACGGGATCAATTATTTGAACCGGATCACTAAATACTCCCACCTGAGCGGCACTGTAGTAGTCATTAAACCATATTTTCTCACGAATATCACTTGTAACGAGATAGGTGAAAAAATGCTGCAACGCCTCTGGATAATCTGTAAAATCCAATCCATTGTCTGCCAGCTTTGATAAAAGGAGCTCAACCATGAATGATTTAAACCTAAATCCGTCCCTTTCCATTTTCATATTTCTTACCCAGTATTTTAGCAACCGAACCAACTGCGCAAAGTGTACTTCATGATTTTGCTTGCGCTTCCGAATGAATTCCAGGTGAAGTGGTATACTGGTCTCCAAAAAAGAGCCGTCATCCTGACTAACAAGATTGCCATACCATTGGGAATCACCATTATATAGTATTGGAACTACATCTACATCAAGACCAGAACCTCGAAATGAGACTGTTACACTGTATGTTTGTGGTTTTATTTGATCGTGACTGAAATTGGGAAAGGCGTTTCTAAGCCTTTCAGCCAAGTATTCAAGTAACTCCGAGACTTTAGTGGGTACATCTGCGCCGCTGATGTAACAACCAACATCGATATCTTTTAAGCTTCTAAGAGCAGTACCTTTTGCAAGGCTACCTGAAAGGATCATTTTTTTCAAGGTAAAGTCCGGATGTTCGCCCAAGTAGGATTCAACCTTTTCCCTTAGGCGACGAGCCTGCGCTCTGTACTCATTGGCTTTATCTTTGGGTAAATTGACTTTTTCAACCCCAAACTGGGCAATTTCAGCATGTCCTACATGTATTCTTCCCATATTTAAATCTATTTTTTAATGGACAATATTTTAATTCTATGACCGTTTCCATGCATGCCTCCATGGATATCGGGCACGGTGATTTGTTGGAATTCTTTTTTTTTCTATTTTTCACTGTGTGGTGCTTGAGCTCGCTTTCCCATCAACGAAGGATCACCGTCATAGCTAAATGCTGAAAGCCATAAAAAATTTACGATCTGGATTGTATTTTTTTTAATTATTCAGCATCTATTGTTGAAACTGTGGAAGTATCATCGAAAATTATCTCTGGAAAGGATCTCCTTGAGGAAGCTAAAAAAGAAGACTGGGCAAGTCTTCAGGTAATCCTGGTAGCGCATGTTATTAAGCGGTTGAAATATCGGTATGACCTTAGAGAGAACAATAAAAGATTAGCTGATAGAGCAAATGGAATAATCAGCGAGCTTCTTGATTTAACACTAATTCAAGGAAGAAGAAATTGGAATACCAACAAATACGACTCATTTCAAGATTTCCTGATAAGCGTACTGGACAGCCATCTGTATAATAAGTATGCAAAATCAAAGCCCAAAGAAGAATATACAGATGCCGTACCAGACAAATCATCAGACCCTAGTCCTGAGGATCAGATTGCATATGAGGAACTAAAAAAGAAAGCATATGACTTTTTAGTGGATGACGGCGCTACGGATGATGAGCTCCTGGTTTTTGACTGCATGACTGATGGAATTGTTAAACCGAAATCGTTAAGAGAGGAATTAGGGATAAGCAAGGAAGACTTTCACAACATTTGGAGGCGCTTGCAATCCAGAATAAAAAAATTAAGAGTAAACCTTGGTAGATATGAATAAAAAATCAATGAATCGATTTATTGATAATTTAAACAGACTATCAATAAATATTACCGATAGTGATTTTGAAATGGCCAAAGAATATCTTGAGGAATTGGATATTAACCCTGAGGAAATCATGGAACACGGGGTTAATGTATTCAAACGGATAAGTTTCTTAGCCAAGGCAAAAGCAAATCAGTTGCGCGATGAATCGCTTATTGCAAGATTGCAAAACAAGATTCAGGAATCCTTTGTACTAAATGCAAAGCTTACTGGGCAAATTTTACAGAATGCACTATCTGAAAAGAATATTGCCTTTCAATTTAGAAATTTGGAAAAATGGTCGGAGGACGAAATCCGAGAAGTATTGGGCGACATTGATTTGGTGAAACTTCTTGAAGACTTAGAAAATATGAATGAATAACATCAATGTCCAAGGGCCAACTTGCAGCTATGAAATTGATGAAGGCGCATGGCCTATCAGACCTGTCGGAAATACCTATTGAGCTGATTGCCGCTGGTCTAGGAGCCACGGTAATTGAAAAACCAGTACAAAACGCCGATGGGAGAATCGTATTTGGGAAGAAAAAGGCGATTATAACAATTAATTCTAATATTGAGTATTTAGGCAAAAGAAGGTTTACACTAGCTCATGAAATCGGGCATCTCACCATGCATAGGGATCAATTCTTAATGCATAATGATACTGATGCCACTCTTGAGTATTTTAAGAAGGGCAATCAGGAGACGGAAGCAAATGAATTTGCCTCTGAGTTATTAATGCCAGAGGGATTATTTATAAAGATTGCGCAAGAATATGAATTTGGACCAGAACTTTTAAGACACCTGGCAGATTATTTCAAAACAAGTATAACCTCAGTTGCTTATAGATATTTTAAGTATGGTGACCACCCAATTTGTTTAGTCTACAGCTATAATAATATTGTAAGGTATTGGATGCGTCCTGATCCATATGACCATTTCATTAAGGATTTGACAAAATTAGCTCCACCAGAGGATTCGGTAGCCACAGAATATTTTAAGCAAGGTAAAATTTATCCAAAATCTGAAAGCAAGCAGGAAATTTGGAAATCCACCTGGTTCGAGTTGAAGAAATGGGAAAATGATGACGATTTTTCTTTTTATGAATATTGTATTATTACCCCGAAGTATAATACTGTATTGAGTGTGATTTGGGAAGAATAGATGACCAGTATAACTGTATTACAGACTAAGAAAAACCTTTAAAAATAAATTGATCCTGGGCTTGGTAGATCCGAGCTTAAGAAAGGGGATTAATAGTGCTAATAAAAAAGATGCTGCAGATGTTGGCCAGTAACCTCTTGATTATCAGGTTGGATCTACTGGATTCGAACCAGTCCCCCCTGCTTGTAAGGCAATGACAAAAAAGGGGGATTAATCCCCCTTTTTAACTTTTTCACCATTAGCACTAGGACTAGCCAGAAAATCAACATTCTCAATGGCAACCACAGCTTTTTTTACAATGGTGGTCTTCTTACCCTGAGTCTGGGTGTAAGAATTGTACCGCAGCTGGGCGTTTAATGAAACTAAAGTTCCCTTGGTGAGATAATTGACGATGCCAGCTTTATTGGAATTCTTCCAGATTTCGCAGTCATGCCAGTCGACACGTTCGACTTTCTCACCATCCTGATTGAGGTAGAAATTTGGAGTAGCCAAAGTGAATTTAATCACGGTTTTGCCATTGTCCAGGTCAACTTTTTCGGCATCTTTTCCTATTCTGCCTACTAGGATCAAGGTGTTTCTTGCTGAATTTTTCATGATAACAAATGTTTAAGTTTAAAATAATTTCGGCAGGCTCAATCCAATCGGAAGGGATTAATAGGCAATTGAAAAAAGGCAAAGCCGGTCAGAAAATACTATGGCGCCACAGGCGTGACTGGAGATTTTTTGTTTTTCTGTTGCTAATTATGACCCAGATTGATATTGCCAACGGAATTGGGTTTAAACCACAATTGGTATTATATTCTAACAAGAAACCCGGCATGGAGTTAGGCAAATAACCACATAAAAGGTCGCGGGTAAAATAAATTATTGGTAAAACGAAAACAGATGAGGAGGTAAAGTCCAGCATAATGATATTGTCATGAATGGTTCTGTTGCTATAAAAAGACAGGAGCGGTCGTTGTTGTGGTAGTTGCGCATCTGCTCTTCCAGCAGTTCGAGGAAAGTGATGCGGTCCATCCAGATAATGCACAGTTGTAACGCCCACATTGTTCAAGTCTATAGAAATCATTCAAGGCGTCTGTTTAAGTGAATTATATCGAAATAATTATATAAAAACACAAATAATTAATAACTTAAGGGGTTGCATTATGTGTTTTTATGGAAATTGACTATTATCTTTCCAGATTTTTACACACATAAGTGGACAATTCATAACTGATGTGCGGGTATCGGACCTGGTAAAGTACTGGGTTTAGTAACAGTTGATAAACAATAAACCTAACAGGTTGTTTTTTTTATCTGTCATGCAAAGAAGAATTAATCTAATATTAACTTCGGTTTTGTCATTGCTCCTGTCCGCTACCGCTGTCAATACAGTGGCCCAACTACCGAATGAGTTTCAGCAGGTAGACTTGCTCACGGGACTATCGAATGCCACAACAATTCGGTTTGCACCAGACGGGCGCATATTTATCCTTGATCGGTACGGTGAATTAATAATTTACAAAACGGATACCCAGACCTCTGTTTCGGCGGGAACGATACCGGTCTTTCATGAGTTCGAAGAAGGCTTGTTGGGTATTGCATTCGACCCCGACTTCATCACAAATAATTACATCTATCTTCATTATGCGGTGCTTGGCCAGTCGACCAATAGGGTATCGCGGTTCACTATGAATGGCGATTTTCTGGATCTGTCTTCGGAGACTGTAGTAGTGGAGTGGAGTACTCAACGGATTACCAGCTTCCATTCAGGTGGGGATATGGCCTTTGATTCACAGGGCAATTTGTACATAGCAGTTGGCGACAATGCGTACTATAGCGATGCTTACGGGTCCCATAATGAGACGGATATTTCTGCTACTACCGAGAAAAGTTCGAGCAATACTAACGATATGCGGGGTAAGATTCTTCGGATAACCCCCCAGGCCGACGGTTCGTATACCATACCGGCTGGCAACCTGTTTCCAGCCGGTACTCCGAACACCCTGCCCGAAATCTATGTTATGGGTGCTAGGAACCCGTATCGAATTTTTGTCGACAAAGAGAATACGGATTGGCTGTTTTGGGGAGAAGTGGGCCCGGACGCAAATGCCGCCAGTGCGCTAGGCCCGGAAGGGTTGGACGAGATGAACTTGACAAAGGCATCGGGGAATTATGGCTGGCCATATTTTTCAGGTATCGATAACGATGCCTATCAGGTTGCCTATCGTACGCCGTCACCATTTTACAACGACCCGGCTGCCCCTGAAAATACTTCCACATGGAATACAGGGGCCACTGTTCTACCTCCCGCCCAACCAGCATGGCTCGAATTTTTCCATGAATGTTATTTTGCCGGCCCTCGATATTATTATGATGGTGCTCTGACCGATGACCAAAGATTTCCTGTAGAGTTCGATGAGATTTTCTTTTATTATGACTTCAATAGCAGTAAAATTTGGGCTGTTGAAATGGATGCTCAAGGAAATATTATAAGTAATGATTTGTTCGCACCGGCGGTATTTACCTCTAAGTCTGACGGTTTTATCGACATGGAATTCGGCCCTGACGGTAAAATGTATATTTTGGCTTACGGTTCGGGTTGTTGCCCCCAGAATGTGGGTACCGGAAAATTGCTACGGGTAGATTATACAGGTATCACGACTAATGCCCCCCCTACCGTCATGATAAGTGCGGACCCTACTAGTGGTTCTCTTCCTCTTACAGTCAATTTTTCGAGCGCCGGTACCTCAGATCCCAATGGCGATTCTCCATTGACCTACGAATGGGATTTTGACGGGGACGGAAATGTTGATTCCAACACAGAAAACCCAACATATGTTTATAACGACGCTGGTATCTTCAATGTACAGTTAAGGGTTGACGATGGAAATGGCGGAATAGGCGTGAACAACGTAACTATATATGCTGGCAATACGGCGGCCACGTTTTTCTATAATTCACCTCCTGACGGCGGATTCATGGATTGGGGGGATGATGTATCAATAGATTTGGTCGTATCCGATATTGAGGACGGTTCTACCGGTTCTGGAATCGACTGCAATGACATTAATGTGGTACCTGCTCTTGGCCACTTAAATCATTTTCATGATTTGGCTACCATGACGGGCTGTCCCCAGAATTTTAATTTGGGCTACGACGGACATGATATTACGGGAGAGATGGACCTTTTCTACGTGTTAAATGCCAATTATACGGATCAGGGAGGGCTGACAGCGTTTGATCAAATCCTATTGCATCCGAAGCGGATGGAAGCGGAGTTTTACTACGAGGCTTCGGAAGGTGTCAATATCATAGCAAATAATGATCCCTGGGGAGGGGGCAGTGGAGCAGTACGAGTCAGCCATGGAGATTACCTGGTTTATCCGGGAAGAAATTTGATCAACATAGATGAGGTTCGCTATCGAACCTCATCTGAATCGATAGGAGGGGTCATTGAATTGCGATTAGACAGTATTGACGGTCAGCTCTTAAGTAGTGTACAAGTTCCTGTAACGCAGAGTTTTAGTAACTGGGTTGATTACGAGGTCCCTATCGAAGACCCAGGTGATAAGCACGACTTGTACTTTGTATTCGTAAACAACCCCGGAGACCTGAACATGTTCGATCTGAACTGGATTGAATTCGTTGGTGCTGGTATTTCCGCAGGATCTGCAACGCCTGAAGTACAAACCGTCGAAGCAGTAACCCCGACCATAGTGGCAGTACAGTACACCGAGCCCATCGACGAGGCTTATGCAGAAAGGGTGGAAATCTATACCATTACCAATGGTATCGACGTTCTGGGTGCTTATCTGCAACCTGATGAGAAAACCGTATACCTGGATGTGACCCAATTGAGTAACGGTGTGGACTACTCCCTTGATATTGCCGGTGCCATGCAATTTCCCATCAGCTACGAAGGATGCGGTAAAGTGCCCTTTCCTGTACAATGGAGTGAGCAAATTATTGATGATGAGTTGCCATATCGTTCAGTCTATATTCTACCTCAACAGGATATAGATGGGGATGGATTTAAAGATATTGTCACCGGTTCCTGGTGGTACAAGAACCCAGGAAGTATCAATGGCAACTGGACCCAACGTTTGATTGGAGCTCCATTTAATAATGTAGCCTGGATCCACGATTTTGATGGTGATGGCGATTACGATTTGTTTGGATCTCAGGGACAATATGAGTCGGCCGATCTGGTGTGGGCTGAGAATGACGGATCTGGCAATTTCACCATCCATACTAATATTCCGTCCGGGACATCTACCTTCGGTGAGATCTTCATTGCAGGTGTAGCGGGAGGTGTATTCCAGGATGGTGGTCCTTACCAAATGGCGCTCAGCTGGAATGGAGGTGAGGATGGCAGTTCGCAGGTGCAAATGGTTACCGTACCGGCAGATCCTGTGAATAATAACTGGACTATTGAAAACCTTCATCCGACTTCAACCGGTGAGGCCATCACCGCTGGTGACATCGACGATGACGGTGATTTAGATTTATTCATGGCAGCTCACTGGTTTCGCAATGATGGTGGCACATGGACGTTTTTCTCTACTGGTATTACCTTCAACACCTTATTTGATCGCAGTACTTTGGCAGACATCGATGGGGATGGCGATTTGGACGGGGTGGCTGGTCAGATCGGTAATAATCAGGAAGTAGCATGGTTTGAAGCTCCGGATGACCCCACCCAGAGCTGGTCCAAGTTCACCATTGACCCCTCCATTGATGGTACGCTGAGTCTTGCCGTGGAAGATATGGATTTTGATGGTGATCCTGATGTTATTGTGGCAGAATGGAGAGGCGCACATAAGATATTTGGGTTTGAAAATGACCTGAACGTAAGTGGAGGTTGGATTAAATATACCTTAGACGATGGGGGTCCTCTCGATCACCATGATGGGGCACAAATGGTAGATATGGATAACGACGGCGACTTGGATTTTATGACCATCGGGTGGAACAGCATTATTCCTAGAATCTTTGAAAACAAAAGTTCTGCTAGCAATTGCGCCCCTATATTGGTCAATCCAGGTAATCAGCAGTTTGAAGAGCAGGATATGGTTTCACTTCAGATTATAGCAAGTGACCCAAATATTGATGATGAACTGACTTATACCATTACCGGTTTACCGCCTTCACTTACCTTTGATGAGAATACCGGGTTGATTTCAGGCGCGATAACCATTTCTTCCGGCGATTATGCAGTGGTGGTGACTGTAACTGATGGAGTTCAAGTAGTTAAAGAGAGCTTTTTAATTCAGATCGGCCTGGTAACAGGAACTCCTGATACGCCCAATATAAGCGATGCAAAAGTGTTTCCAAACCCGACTACTAATGAAGCAACATTGGAAGTATATCTTTCCTCTGGAGAGGAAGTCAACATTGAAGTAGTAGATGTGATTGGCAAAACGTATGATTTTGGTAAAGTCCAGTTTAGCTCCGGTAGAAACCTCCAAACTTTGAATGTTTCATCCTTGAATAACGGTGTTTATTACCTGAGACTTATCTCGATTTCTTCCAGAAATGAGGGAGTAAAATTCGTGGTCGATAAATAGATAGGGCTCACAGCAGCCTTTACAGTGAAAATTGAGGACAACTGTCAATTCTCATGGTCCGAAATTCGTATTTTTCTCAACTTTCCGTTTAGTCACGGATTATTTCAATAAGTAATACTTATATCAAGTATTTGACTTTAAGCTGAACTGGGTATAGTTGGTTAAGATGCTTTCGTAAAATGAAATCGCCCTGGATAGAATTTTTTGAATTTTCTTCTTTGCGATTTTTGAAGGAGTTCCTAATACCTATAATCTTGGAACCCTATTGACTTATCCCATCTTGCTTCAAACGCATGCTCATCAAATATTTTGATTAGAAATAACTGCAATATGATTTCAATATCTTAAATGACATATCAATCTAGAGCCAACTCAAATCGAGTAGAATTGACTATTACCAAAAAGTAATGGGAATTAAGAGATAGATTCCCGTAAAGTTCTGGTTTTATCCATTATGAATTTGACAATAGTTAATTATCTAACTAAATTACTCTACGCGATATGCCTCATTTTTAGAATTTTAAAGGATTCCACTCCTTACTTTTTCAACAAGATTGAGGCAATCCTACATCGTTAGTGAAGTGGTTAAGGCTATGGACCAGTTTCAATATCTAAGTGTAGAACAATCGCCTTCTGATGAATATTTGGGACTTCTTGACCAGAATGTCATTGGGACGCCTGGGGAAAGTGTGGTTTATCAACAACGGAATTCTAGGAAGAAGGCTCAGAATCTTACTAATCCTTATTTCATTCATCTGGTTAAGAATAAACAGTTAGCAGGCAGTTGTTGTTTGCTTCGACGGGAGATGCAAAATGAACATAGTCCAGGTTATTACTTACGCTATTTTACCTTGAGTCCATGGTTTCGTAAACCAGTATCCAGGATTAAGCGCACCAATAGCAGAAGTCGCATCAAATCCGAATTCCAAGAAATTCTAGAGGGGGCTCAATTAAATCCTAAAGACAATGCTGCCTTTTATTATGCCTATGTAGATCCTCAAAATAAACGATCACAACAACTGTGTGATGAATTTGGCTTCGACCCAGTTGGACAACTGAGTACACTGATATTTTCCAGGCTATTTCCAAATAAAAAGGTAGTGATTGAAAGATTGGATAGTGCCTATCACCAGCAAATGAGGAATCTGTTGTCTGATCACTATCAGTCTTTCTCCATGGTAAATTTTGATAACCTCTTTTATGATGGCAATTATTTTGTGCTCAGGGATTCAAACCAAGAAATAATACTGGGTGCCCAGGCCAATCCGGAGTTTTGGGATATCATTGAAATGCCAGGATGGTCCATGGACAAGATATTAAAAGCGATATCCAGGGTTCCCATTCTAAACCGAGTCTTTAATACGGAATATAAATTCTTAACCGTAGAAGCCCTTTATATAAAACCGGGACATGAGTCTCATTTGTCTGATTTTTTGGAAAGCATACTGCAGTATTTTAGGCTTTACTCTTGCCTATTTGCGCTTGACATAGATTCACCGCAATACACAGCGGTAAAGAATCTCAACCTTGGTTTACTGAACAGAATAAAAAAAGAAACTACAGCTGATATCATTGTCAAATCAAGACACTTAAGCCATCATGATTTGAACTTGCTGAAATCGGCGCCAGCTTATATCTCAACCTTTGACCTAACCTAACTTTTTAGCTATGGAACAACTACTAGCCTCTTGCAAGGAGCAGCTGCTGAAGCCATCAAAGGAAGCCAAAAGAAAGTTGTTGATTACATTAAATGTGCTCTATATTCTATTTGCAATTTTCTTCCTGACCTCTGAGAAAGCAGCCGAGGGTCGGGCTACCCCTACTGACTATTTATTATATTTCGTATACCTACCTGCACTGAGCATAAATTTCCTTTCAGCCGTTTATAACCTTTTGGCATTGAGATTAAATGGAATTCAATACTCAGTAGACAAATCCGCCCTTACCTCATGGTTTGGTTCAAACAAACCAATGCTGGACCAAGTAACTACCTGGGCCAGTGTTTTGGTGGTAATGTATATGAGTGTTAATAATATGATGGGTATGGGCAATCCATCCAATGATGCGATTATAACAGATTATGCTTTGGCCCATTCTCTGATTCTGGTGGCCTATGTATTGATTGGCAGGATCCCTGCCTTTATTTGGTTTACTATGGTGGTTGGAATTCTCACGTTTAACATCAACAAGAATGGTTGGGATTACCGGTTTCATTACCTGACACCAACAGAAGTAGAAAAATATGAAGTAGGCTTAGTTGAAAATCAGCAATGGGCCCTGGATAGAGAAGCGGAACTGGTAGAAAGCGGATTAAACCCACCTAGACTTACCCGGTACTTCAATACCTGGTTGATCTTCATTATTTCATCATTGGCAATTGCATACTTCTTTTCTGGTATTACGGTAAATATTCTGAAAATAATACCACCGGTTGTAAATAAAATTGAACGGGCAATGAAGGATAGTATTAAAATAAACAAAGAACTGGACCAAAAGCAGAAAGAAATAACTAGATCCGAGGTGCGGATCCTTTATGATGATGAAATTTTCCAAAAGATTAATCACGAGATTGCCAAGCTTGATTACCGGGATAAGGAAAAACTTCGTCCAATTATTCAACTAATAAGGGATGAGGTTAACAAAGAACTAGATTGGGAGCAGTTTAAACTTAATTTCGATTCAGTGCATTCCGGTTTTTTCCAGAGAATCGAAGATGAGTATCAGTCCTTAACACAGTCGGAAAAGAGGCACCTGGCCTTTATCCGTATGCGGTTAAACAATATGGAGATCGCCAAATTACTGGATGTTAAACTTGAAAGTTTGCGTTCATTAAGGTACAGATTGAAGAAGAAATTGGAGTTGCCTTCCGATGTGAATCTATCCGATCACATCTGGAACATTTAAACATTTCGAATTTTTCATTGCATTCTAATTAGTCGTTCACGCCTGGTTCACGTTGACAGAACGTGAACTATTGACTTTGGCTTTTTGGGATTATTGTTTAATCCCAGGTTTTCAACAATCAACCAAAGACATGAAAGTGCTAATTCTCATCCATTCCATTTTACTGCAAACCCGTACTACTGGCGCCCTCAATGAATTCGAACAGTGGTTTCGGCTTGTGGGCAATGCACTAATAGCCATTTTTGTCATCTACGGGGTGATAAAAGTAGTGGGGAAGTTTATGCAAAGCTCTCCGGATAAAATGTCCTCGCTGATGTGGGTAGTTGTTGGCATTGCTGTGTGGGCCAGCTTTAATCTTTGGTACCAGGACATCATTGATATCTTCGGAAGCTAACTCATGAAAGTTTACAAGACCATAGAAAAGAAAAGTCAAGTCCTGGGCTTGGGGTTTAGTGAAATAGGGCTTGTCGTGCTGCTTTTCGCCATGCTGTTTATCCTGGGCAATACCCTGGCCATGTTTATTTATGTATCGGGCTGGTATTATTTGATTTCTCTGGGATTAGTATTGGCGGTCGTACTGATCCTTCGCTTTAACAACAAGCAGAAGCATCCATCTTACCTGATGTCAATGATTAGCTTTCATTTCTTCCAGCCAAAACGAATCTACTTATCAAAATCCAATCCGCATGATAGGAACCATAAGCGATAGAAGCAGATCCTTTGAAGAATCCCTGCCCTACTATTCTATTGAGGAAGACAAGATTATTCTGCAAGATGGTCGAATTGCTCTTGGCTATGAGATTTCCCCGGTGGAAATGGAAAGTTGGGAGATCCACCACTATACTGAGTTCAATGAACTGTATGCCGGTGCCTTGAAATCATTGCCAGTGGGAACAGTGGTACAAAAAATTGATATCTATTACCACCAATCATTCAAGACTAAAGCTCAAGAGAAGCGCTATTTCAAGGGGAAATTTAGCAGTCACTTTCAAGATCGATTGGTACTGTTTCACAGGAGTTACCTATTTCTATCCTTTTCCTCCAATTCCAAATTTCGTTCTAATCCGGTGAATACTTTTTTCTCCTTAGGGAGGGCGGTTGTGGAAAATCCATTCGCCAAGGTTGACAGAAGAATGGCCGCGGCAGAGAGGATCGGTGAAGAATTTGTAAACAGCCTGACCGGTACTCAAGGGTTGGGTTTTAACAGACTTGATACCAGGGACCTGCAAAATGTTTACCACCAGTATTTTAACCTGGAATTTAATCCGTGTCCAACTGATTATTCCCGCTCCATCAGCAACCAGTATTCCTTTATGGGTATTGGTGAAAAGAAAGTAAATGTGATTAGTCTGAAAGGACAAGGAAACCAGGTGTATCAGGCGGTTAAGAACCACTATAATGTAGCGGCCCCTTTCATTTATCCCCTGACTCATTATCTGAATCTGCCTCACATCGTGATAACAAACTTTCTGGTTGAGGATACTGAGAAAGAACTAAAATCGCTGGATCTTGAGAAAAAACTAAATGCCTCACTGGAGTTTCTTACCGGACAGGACCACCAAATAAAGGAGCTTGAGATTGACCAATTTACCGAACAGGTCAGATCCCGAAACCAGCAACTAGTTAACCTTAACTTGACTTGCCTGGTTTGGCATAGCAATGATTACCAAAGAGAAAAAGGGGTAGAGAAAATTACCACTGCATTCAGGCAGCTGGTGGGAGCAGAATGTGTAGTGGAAAGTTTTGATTCCACCAACCTCTTCTATGCCAATGCTCCGGGGAATGCCTTCCAGAATTATCGCTGGTTGCTGGTCACAGCCGAAAATGCGGTGGCTTACAACAATTACTCTACTACCTACCGAGGAGATTCTAAAGGTGAGTATCTGTGCGACCGGTTTCGAAATCCGGTTCTTATCGATCTGTTCAATACCGACTTGAATAACCAAAACTGTATTGTGGTGGGTCCTTCTGGTTCCGGCAAATCATATACCATGGGTGATCTAATCGCGCAGCGGCATGAAAAGGGCAATCGACAGGTCATCATTGATAAGGGAGGAACCTACAAGAATGTTTTCACTGCACTGAAAGGCAAATATTTTGAATACGACGTAGATAGCGACTTGCAATTCAATCCTTTTGTGGTAAGCCGTGAGAAATGCGGGAAGTTTAAATTAACTAGTGAGAAGATAAATTTCTTAACCAGCTTACTGGCCACCATCTGGAAAGGCAGTAAAAAGGGGGTGGATTTGACACCTGCAGAACGCAGCGTTTTTGTTGAACTGTTGCCCGTTTATTATCAATCTCTGAAACAGGGGGAATGTCCGGGACTTAATCACTTTTACCTGTGGCTCATCAAATACCATCAGGCAAAAAATACAGATGAGGAACACCATAAAACCATCCAGTCATTCAATTTTGATGAATTCATACTGGTGTTGAAGCCCTACGCTGTGGGCGAATACCGCTACCTGCTGAATGCTGATTCGGAAACGGATATTTCATCCTTTGACCTGGTATGCTTCGATATAGAACGCATTAAAAACAATCAAATGCTCTTCCCTATCGTCACTCTTTTGATCATTGAGATGACTATGGATCAAATCCGGAAGTACCCTGATGACATTAAATACCTGTACCTGGATGAAGCCTGGACCATGCTTTCCGATACCATGGGTGAATTCGTGGAAAACATGTATCGCACAGTGCGGAAGAACAATGGTTCCATCTGTATCATTACCCAGGGCGTAAGTGAGATAACCAATTCACCGGTGGGTCAGGCTATCATCGACAATGCTGATACTCGCATTATATTGAATCACACAGATTCCGAAGCTGTAGCTAAGCTGGGAAAAGTGTTTGGGTTTACTCCGCATGAAATCGACAAGATCAATTCCATCGGCAAAGGAAACACCTATCGCGAACTATTCATTAAACAGGGTGAATACGGCAAGGTATATTGTATGGAAGTCAGCCCCTATGAACATGCAGTGCTGTCTTCCAAACCCAAGGAGCGTAATTATCTGAAGGCCTTGCTGGAATATTATCAGGGCAATGCCAATTACGCCATAAATCACTTCGTGGAAGAAAAACAAAACAGCAGCCTCCGTGCATAACATAGGGAACCATAATGAACTGTTTGCCCAATCTGTAAAAAGTGTGGTACAGATCTACATCAATGGTTCATTTACCCTGGCGGGGGCATTGATCATAATCGTAGTGATCTACACCATTATGAATGGCCTGGTTTTCCATGATTCCAACCGGATTGATTTTAAACCAATGCTGAGAGCTATCGCCATTACTTTTCTAATAGTTTTCTATCAGGATATCATGGATGTAATCAGCGGAGGTATTGCCATGTTCACCGGCCAATTTTCCAACAGCGAAGGTATCGTGAAAAAGTTAGTGAAGCTCTCGGAAGTCAGACCTTTGGAGAATCCAAACACCATGGAAGCGGAAGATCTCGGTGAAAAGATCGGTAATTACCTCACCAGTGCATTCGATATTACTGCCATGATATCAGGCGCATTCGAAAGAGGTATCACACTGGTAATCCGGGAAATAATTTTGATGCTGCGTACCATTATATTGGGCTTCCTTTACCTGGCCGGTCCCATTGCCTTGGCCTTCTCATTGATTCCGAAATTTGAAGGACTTTCAGTCAAATGGTTTCAGGGATGGTTAGCGGTGCAGTGCTGGGCTATTACCTTAACCATGCTGGATAACCTGGTTGATGCCTATCAGTTTGGTACCGATGACAGCACCTTACGATTTATCGCCAATAACCTGGTGGTCATCATCATGTATATTTTGGTACCCTATCTTACTACATATTTTATCGGTGGCAGTGCAGCCGGAGCTTTTATTAGTAAGGTAGTGGGAACTTCAGCCCTTGTGCTGGCCGCCTCCAAAACCCTGGCCAAACAGAGACCATCGAGGAATACCGTTGGTTCTAGCAACAGCAGTGTTGGACCCAATCATGGAACCAACTCACGTCCATCCAATCAGGAGGCTCAGCAACCAGGCAATTTACAAAATCGAAATAATACCATTCAAGTTCAAACCACTGGTCAATAGTTATGCAAGCCAACCAAGCAAATCGAGTGATCAAATTCCTAAAAGGCCTCTGTCTGGTGATGTTCCTTTTCCTGATGGCCACCAATATGTTTTGGGGTTATCAGTATTTCAATCAGCAAGCCATATGCAATGAGCGGTCTTATGTAATTACTGATTTTGGAACCTTCAGCGCCTACCAAACCACTGGCGATAGGAAAACTGCAGTAGAGGCCCGAAATCATATAAAAGTTTTTATGACCAACATGTACGCTCACGAAGCCAATAATTTTAAACATCGGGTGGAAACAGCATTGGAGCTTATCGACAAAGAAGATGGATTGGCCATCTACAATGATTTTAAAGAAGGTCAGGTATATGAAAACTACGTGCGGAATAACGCCCGTACACGCATCGAGGTGGACAGTGTACTGGTAGATATGGATGTTCAGCCTTATCAAGGTAGAGTATATGCCAAACAAACCATTTTTTATAGCGATCAAAGCCGGACACTTCCTATAGCTGCAGCCTTTAACCTGGTAGAAACACCGTTCCGTACCGATCAAAACCCATTTGGACTGCTGATTCAAAACTGGAAGTATATCGTGTATAAGCTGGACCCGGAGTCATGAAACTATTAATCATACCCTGTATTTTATTGATCATTAACAGATTTGATCCGGGCTGGGCACAGTACATTTCCCTGGACAGTGTGTTTGTTAGTCATGATAAAACCACCTATCTGGTATTTGACAACCCCTTCCAACCCAATACTGATTTTGTCGATCTGGGGACCACCGGGTTCCATAGTAAAATAGAAGGTGAAGCAGTCTTTTTAAAGGCTTCCGCAAAAGGCTCAAGTCCCACTACCCTGATGATAAAGAATGGTGATACCTATTATCATGGAGTAATCGGTTACCGAGAGCATCCTGAAAAGATGTTCTATGATTACCGGAGATCAGGTACAGATCCAAATTCCGGCACCCCAGTTCCGGAGGTGAAATCCTCCCAGGCCATACCGGCTAAAACCCCTGGATCAGTTAACCAGGAAGTTTCATCAAATGACAAACAGCTTTTAGTGGAAGAAAGATTGGAAACATTGATGAATAGTCCAGTTGAAATACGCACGCTGGGGGTAGTACAGGACCGGATTATACTGGCAGTGACCAATGTGATGGCCGATGATAAAGCCCTCTATTTAAAACTGTTGATTAACAACAAATCATCCGGCAAGTATGAGATTGATTTTGTGAACTTCCAGTTTGTGGAGCCATCAAAAGGGAACAGCCTCAAAAAGAGTCCATCCAAAACCATAGACGTTTACCCAATTACGCAAACCCAGGGGCAGACAGTAAATGCTTACCAAAAGCAGTGGCTGGGATATGCTTTGCCTCTATTTAATATTTCTGACAGGGGTAAACTGATCATTTCTTTCAGGGAAATCAACGGATCACGAATATTGAAACTTGAGGTGCCGGCAAAAACCATATTAAAAACGAAGGTCTTCGAATCATGATCAATAAGTCTGTCAGGAAGAAATTGATTTTACCCCTATTATTATGCTTAGCTGTATTTGTGCTGATCGGAGTGCGTTTAACCTACAAACATTTCGGCGAACCCGAACAAAGGACTCCCATTCCACCAGGTCCTGATTTAGAAGGACAGGTAACAGAGCCTACCGATCATAGTAAGATCCAAACCTATGAGAAAGAGATTGAAGAACAACGAAGTGCAGCATTCAGGGAAGAACCTGATCTGCAAACAGTATCTATTCCCTGGAACAAAGTTTTTGAAAAGGATCAAATACTTTCCATGGAAGTGAATGATACTTCCCAGAGTATAGAACCGCAGGAATCTGCAAATACTAAACCGTTATCCGTCAAGAATAAACCAGCTGCGATTAAGAATAAACAAGAAGCCAGGGATTTACAGCCCCCGGCCACGGGTTTTAATACTTTTAAATCTGAAAATGCCCCTGAAGTCAAGGAGAAGATCAATACAAATAATAATCTGATTGCAGCGGTTATTCATGGAGATCAAAGAGTGAGTAATTACCAAACGGTAACATTCAGGGTAATTCAGCAAACTGAGATTGGTGAAATACTTATTCCTCGAAATACCATGATTTATGGGAAAGCACAAATGGGAGGTAACCGGTTAACTATACGATCCGAAAGATTAAAGACTCCCGAAGGAGTAACCAGCATGTCCTTAAAGGTTTTGGACAAAGACTTAATGGAAGGGCTATTAATTCAGGGTAGTCGTTCCTCAGAAATTGAGACTATTGGCGGCGAAATACTAGATGAGGTTGCGGTTTATGAATACACAGGAATTGTTAGTAGTCTCAGGAGTGCTTTGAGTAAAAAAAATGACCGTAGCCTTTGGTTGATGGATGGTTATAGGGTTTATTTCAGTTATAGTGCCAAATAATGGGATTAAGATATTTGATAGTGATAGCTCTGATAACTCCGCTGGATAGCTGGGGACAGCTATTCGTTATACCCAATCCGGAAGAAAGTATTTGGAGGGCCAAAATGTTGTCGGCCACCATCAAGGAGCTCAAGGAAAGCATCAAAACTGTGAAATCCCTAAAGGAAGGGATTGAATTGTACAAGGACACCAGGGATGGTATCAATGATATCAAGTCATTGAAGGAAGATCTGCTGGCCCTGGAAAATTTACGAGATGCCAGGTTAAAAGACGTGCTGAAAATCCGTGATCTTAAAGTTTCCGAGATGGTGGATGCCCTGGAACGGGCTTATGAGGTAATCGAATTTGAGCCAACAGTGCCTTATAGTCAAGATATTTATGACCTATTAAAAACAGGACAGGTTATGAATGGCGGTACCGAAGGAATCTTTAATTTATTCCACCAGGGAAATTCAGGAGTCAATAGTCTGTGGGAGTTGAATTCATACGACTATAGTCCTGAAAAGATGTACCAATATCATACGGCCTATGGTATTGTATCTGATCAACTGTACATTAAGGGTTCCTTAGCATACCGCAAAATGGCCGAAGAAAAACTGGCCATTGCAGAGGAACTTAATGATGAGCTCAACAGAAATGATAATCTGGAAATGACTCAGGCACAACGAATTGATTTGCAAAATCAAGTACAGCAACTGATCGATACTTCTATCGAATATCGATTAACAGCCGAAGATCTGATGCAAAAAGCCCTGACATTAAAAGAATTCGACAAAGCAAAAATAGAACAACACAGGAACCAGAGTGAAAAGGATAAATTCCTGGAGCACTATAAACAGGTAAAATATGGGGATCACTAAAATCAAATATTGGGTTGTATGTAGTCTGTTGGTGAACACATGCACATCAAGCAACGAAATCAATGATCGGGTAGCCACCGAGGTGTTAGAAGCTCAAATACAACAAGAAGCCCGGTTTGACCGATCGGATCAATCCGAAACACCCAAAATCAAACTGCTGTCGGTTGAAGTAGTTGAAACAGAATTGCTGCCAAAGCTGGTAGAATCGGATCGGGATAAGTACCGGGTACAATACATTGCCCAGATCGAGATTTTGGAAGATTGTGCCTGGGGTACAGATAGAAATGAGCCACGTGGGTTTACTCGCTTCATCGTCCGGCCTACAGACGATGCGGATAGTTGGATGCACATTACTAACGCCACCGAAAGCAACCAGGGCGACCAGGAAACGGTAGAGCATTTCTTTGAATTGGCCCAGGCAAATGGTGGCTGGGTTGATGGATACAATAATCAGTATTAGAAAATGACCTACGATCGATACCATCCATTTTATGGCATTCTGGCAGTGGTTATTCTACTAATGGGTATCGAGTATGTATTGCTATCTAGGATTGGATTTGGGCTGATGGGTAAATATGTAACTCCACTCCTGGATTTAGTTAAACAAACAGGCTGGCCTGTCCGGGTCTTTTTCGTAGTATTTTACCTTCTACTATCGATTGCCACCCGGGGATTTCGTTTGCTCTTTCCAAGTACTGATTACAAAATCTGGATGAAATTGGTGTCTATTAGCTTGTTCCTGGTATCGGTTATTAGCCTTTTGAAAATTATAGAATTCACTAGTGTCCTTTTATGGTATCCGGTGAGTTTTCTAGGGGTCTTCATTACCGCTCCATTTATGGTGATGTCATTAGCTGGCTGGAGGAAGCCTCAGGACGGTTTTACCATACATAATGAATTGCACAAAATTTCTAATCCATACTCCTTCAATTTCAGAGTAAAAGGAGGCTGGATCAATATAGCCAATCCCTTCAGAGGAATTCTGATCCTGGGATCCAATGGCAGCGGCAAATCGGAATCACTGGCTTATCCCATAATCAAACAATCGGTCGAAAAGGGATATAGTGGCATCATCTATGATTTTAAATATCCCAAGCTTACCCAGCAACACTATCATCATTTCAAGAAAACTCACTCCTTAAAAGGATCCTTCTTTGTGGTCAATTTTGATCAGTTGAATGAGACCCATCGATTAAATCCGATCCTACCAAAATTTATGGGTCATAGCAGCTACGCTAGGGAATATGCGCATGCGATCGTTTCAAATCTAGGCACAAATACTTACGGAAGAAATGATTTTTGGACCCGGTCATCCACTGAATTACTAACCGGAGTGTTCTGGTTCCTGGCTAAAGAATTTCCCGGTTTCTGTAGTCTTCCTCATGCAGTGGCGCTAATCCTATCTGAAGATGACCAGGTATTACTGGATGTGATTTCACATAACCAGGAAGTCCGGGGAATGGTGGCCAGTATGCAATCAGCATTGCGTAAAGGAGCAAGCAATCAATCTGCCGGGGTTATTGGTACGCTGCAGTTGGCTTTGGCATCCTTGAACACTCCTGAAATCTTCTGGGTATTGAGCGGTAATGATTTTGACCTGAACCTGAATGATCCGGAGAATCCAAAAATGCTGGCGTTAGGTTCCAATCCAAGCTTAAAGGAGACCTATGCTCCTATTATTGCTTGTATTATTACTGTGGCCCTGAAGCTAATGAATCAACCTGGAAAACATCACAGTTTGATGCTGTTAGACGAAGCTCCTACCGTGTACGTTCCAAAACTGGACACTATACCAGCCACCGCCAGGGCCAATAGGCTATCCACCATATTCATTGCCCAAGACAAAAGTCAAATGGTCAAGGGCTACGGCAAAGTAGAAACAGACAGCCTAATCGGTAACCTGAACTACCAGCTTTACGGTCGCTTGGCACACTTGGAAACTGCCGAATACGTGAGCCGACTTATGGGCAGGGAAGACAAGGTGATCACCAATAGTTCACACAACCAATCCCATAGTGCCAATTCAGGTAACTCACAATCCCATGGATCAAGTTTCACCTTACAAGAGCGCTTCCTGCTTAAGCCACAGGAGGTCATGGGATTGAAGGTGGGTGAATTTGTTGGTATCACCGTTGAGTCAGACAGTTCACATTTCAAGGCCCAAGTTGAGAAACAAGACCTCCCTGAAATGAAGCCCTTACCTCAGGTGCATGCCAACCAACAAATCCAGGAAAACTACCGCAGAATTCATAAAGAAGCCCAATCAATTCTGGCGGAATCCGAAAAGTATGACCCACAACACGCCTATTCAAACTGACCGCAGCCATGAAAAAGCTCTTTATTCCGATATTCTTACTGACTGCCAGCTTCCACTTTGCTAACGCACAGGTGCGGCATCTCAAAGGTCAACAAGGCCTAGAGGCGTTTGGTGGTATTACTAAACACAGCCAGGTACTTGGCGCTGGATACAGTTATTACCTGAGCTCAAAACTCTATTTAAAAGGATCGTTGGGTTATGAAACAGGAACCATTACCGAAGTTAATTTTACTGCTTATTTGGTTGATGTCAGTTGCAACTACACACTATTCGATATCAATTCAGTAGCATTTTTTAATGTGGTACTAGGTGGCAGCGGACTGTATGAAGAAACAGAATCATTAGAAAGCACCATTGCCCAGGAAGGCTTTTCCCCTGGGGTGCTTGGTGGGGTAGAAATTGAGATGTTTCTAAGTGACAGACTGGTTATAGTAGCTGGTGGATCTCAGCGACATTACTTCCTGTCAGAACTGGGCCCAGATCGCTGGCTGGTCAACGGGGGTCTGAAATACATTCTTTAACCTTGACTAAATGAGCTATGAAAAACTATACTTTATGGCTACTGTCATTGCTAATTTTTACACTAAGTCGTTGCGATGAAAGGGAGATTGATTTTATTGAAAACACACAATTCTTGTTTTCCGCCAGCATTGGTGAAGATTTCTTGATAAAGGATCAAAAGTATGAGTTGGAAATGGATATCAGATTGGAAGATGGGGTACTGGATAACTTATCCTATTCTCTGAATTACCATATAGAGAATGGGACAGGGGTGTTATTTCAAAACGGCTTTCCATTTGAAAGTGGCGATGTGGTAGACATTGAAGATACCTGGACTTATCAACCTACTTCAGTAGGAGATCAAAATATTGAATTGTCTCTTGCAGATAATACTGGGGCCAGTAAAACGGTCAATCTTGAGTTTACCGTGGGAGACTATATACCGGTCAATTTTGACTTCAATGCCAACTTTAAAGAATCAGAAACCACCATGAAAGCGGATACAGAATTCTTGGTCGAGCTAACCACTGATGATCCTCAGATGAAATATGTACTGAACTATGAAATAATGGAAGGGGATGGCATTATAAAGAATTCGAAGGGTGTAAAGATTGGTAAGGACTATCCTATAGGAACTGGCAATACCGAATGGTTTTACAACGCCAACACACCCGACAATCAGCAGATAAAACTAAAGATTATGGATGAAAATGGAGATGAGCTAACCAAGAATATTACCATTTATGCAGTGGATCAAATACCATTCTCGGTCACAGCTACTGCAAAACCAAGCACCATTCGACAAAGTAAATCATCAGAAATATCAGTAAGCGTAACCTCCGAACATGCTCTGTTTGAAACCCTCAATTTTACCATGGAATACACCAGCAACTTTGGTTCCGATGCAAGATTGCTGGACAAAAATAACGTCAGTATTCCACAAAACAGTCCGGTAGGTATAGATACAAAAGATAATCTGTTTACCTATAAACCAGTGGTTCCCGGTGCTCATAACATTACCATTGTAGTATCCGACCAGGAGGGTAATAGTGAGTCAGCCGTAGTATCAGTCAACTCAGAACCTTTGCAAAAACCATTGCTTCAAGCTGTTTCCAGCCATGAGCTTGGTCTAGGTTTATGCATCCCTCAGGGATTCGGCAGTATTGAAGAATGTTCAGCTCAGTTAACTTTAAAAATTGACATGAACGGTAGTGTAGATCAAGATAAAGAGCTAGGGGGACGTATTACTGAGTACAAAATCACTATAGACGGAATCGACTATGCAGGATCTTTCAATTCACAAAATCCTGTCATATCTCTTGACAATGGGGAGGTGACTTATACAAAAGTAAAAGGAACTGCCAGTGATCATAAATATTCAGTAAAGCATAAAGCCGGAGCCACTATCAGGGTGGAGTTAAAGGATGATGATGGCTTGTGGTCGGAGGTGGAAGTGATCAAAGTGCCTGAGTATCCTCAATAGTTACACTATAGAATCAATACGATAAACACAAATCCAAATGGTAAACTCTTGGCATTGTTTCAATCTAGTTGATCCTAACGGGGAGCAATAATTTCATAAATCATAATCATAATTTTTGCAATTTTTACAATGAAGTGCTACTATTTTAGGCCCTTCAGCGCCAATGAATCTTTTTAATAACGAAATAAAATCCCTCAAGTCCCTTCACATATACCTTCAAAAGCTGGTTGAAGGTAAATTATGGCTCAAGGTGATCATTGGTTTGTTTCTAGGTGTTGGATTAGGCTTATTAATAAGCCCTCAAAACGGCTGGGTGGACAAAACAGTTGCCGATACTCTGGGGAATTGGTTGGCTTTGCCGGGGATTCTTTTTTTAAAGCTTGTGCAGATGATTATGATCCCATTGATCGTGGCGTCTATTATCACTGGTATAGTTAGCAATGATAAAGAAACCCTCAAAAAACTTGGAGGCGGAGTTTTGCTCTATTTCATTGGCACCACTGCGATATCTGTAACCATCGGCTCTATGCTGGCACAACTTATGAAACCAGGGAGTCTTATTCATCAACAAGCTTCTGCTGAACACAAGCAAACCGTCGGTGCCGCTAAAGATGAACTTGGACTTTCTTTTGATCTCAACAGTATTCCGGAAGCTATTTCTGAACTCCTTCCGGAAAACCCATTGGCATCGATGGTCAGTGGTGAAATGCTTAGTATTGTAATTTTTGCCATAATCATTGGTGTGGCGATAATATCTTTAGCGGAAGAGTTACTTAGGCCGATTAAATTACTTTTAAGTGCCATCCAAGAGATATGTATGACCGTGGTAAAGTGGGCAATGATTCTGGTGCCAGTGGCCGTTCTTGGTCTGATGGCACAGCTTACTTCCAGTGTTGGGTTAAGCTCCCTTACTGGTCTGAGCTATTATGTATTTGTTGTTTTGGTAGGGTTACTAATACTTGTTGTAATCTATCTCCTATTTGTCACATTTTTCGGAAAAAGAAATCCTATTCTGTTTTTGAAAAAGATCAAGGATGTACAGTTGTTGGCTTTTTCTACTACAAGTTCAGCTGCTGTAATGCCACTTTCACTAAAAACTGCTGAAGAAGAGCTACAGGTGGATACAACGGTTAGCAATTTCATCATTCCCATAGGAGCCACAGTAAATATGGATGGTACGGCACTTTATCAAACCACTACTACTTTGTTCGTTGCTCAAGCTTATGGATTAGAAATGAGCCTATTCAATATAATAACGGTAGTGATCACAATTGTAGCTGCTTCTATTGGAACACCTGCAATCCCAGGTGGAGGCGTTGTAGTACTTGCTTCCGTATTAAGCAGCTCTGGTATTCCCGCAGAAGGAATCATTATCATAATTGGAGTAGAACGATTACTAGGTATGTTTCGCACTGCAGTGAACGTAACAGGTGATTTGACAGCATGTATGGTATTCAATCGATTTTATGGAAATAATCAGATGCTGAAACCACATTGATCAGACTATTGTAACAATCAACCGGGCCTATATCATACTATAATTCGAGTTACAGAATAAACCTCAAGTTGTACCATATGATACTTTGGTATGTCCAAATCTCATAAAATAAAGCCATAATTGTGTAAAGCTATTCATCGGCTATTACAGTATAATTGTAATATATTATTAGCCATGAATCGAAAGTATTCACATATAACACTAGTCATTTTACTTTTAGTCGGTTCTACTGGATTCATAGTTAATTCACATTTTTGTGGTGAAACGCTTAGAAGTCAGACTGTCAATTCTCCAGCTCAGCATTGCGACGAATCGGATCAAATGCCTGAAGGTTGCTGCCACGATGAAACTAAAGAATATGAACTGGATGAATACCAGGTACAGAAAACCGATTTTTCCTTCAATTACCTAGGAGTAGTCTTATTTACAATTCAATATTTCGTTTCATTAGACGACTATGGCTCAAATGCCATCAAATCACAACTCTATAACTCAAAACCTGCCTCACCACCTGGATCTAAGATCTTCATGAAGATTCAGTCTTTTCTTATTTAACACAAGTATAGTTGATTTCAAAGGACCTCCTTTAAGTGGTTTGATCACTTGAATGATTGAGTTAAATATCAGGGTCAATTCAATACAAGTTTACCATCGTTATGTTAAATAAGATTATAAGATTTTTCTTGGAGAATAAGCTGATCACTGCCTTGATCACACTAGTATTTATTGGTTGGGGTGTGTCTACTGCTCCTTTTAATTGGAAAATGGAATGGTTCCCCAGGGATCCTGTTCCAGTGGATGCCATACCCGATATCGGAGAAAACCAACAAATTGTTTTTACTACTTGGATGGGAAGATCTCCTCAAGACATTGAGGATCAAATAACCTACCCTCTGACAACCGCTTTACTGGGGATACCAGGAGTTAAAACCGTACGGAGCAGCTCGATCTTCGGCCTGTCTACCATCTATATCATATTTGAAGAAGAGATTGAGTTCTATTGGAGTCGTACCAGGATACTGGAAAAACTCAATTCTTTGCCGGCCGGAACCTTGCCCGCTGATGTACAACCTGCTCTTGGCCCAGATGCAACCGCCCTTGGCCAGATTTTTTGGTATACACTTGAGGGTCGCGATCCGGAGACCGGTGAACCTACAGGAGGATGGGATCCTCACGAATTACGTACAATTCAAGATTACTACGTTGGATATTCTCTTACTTCCGCAAAAGGTGTATCAGAAGTGGCAGCTATCGGTGGTTTTGTAAAAGAATATCAAGTTGATATTGACCCGGTTGCCATGAAGGAATACAATGTCAACATTGCTAAGATTATGAACGCGGTTCGGAAAAGTAATCTTGATGTTGGAGCAAGGACAATTGAGTTCAATAGGGCAGAGTATCTAGTGCGGGGATTGGGTTATATAAAAAACATTTCTGACCTGGAGAAAGCAGTGGTGGCCGTCCACGACAATACCCCCATCAGGGTCAAAGATGTAGCGAAAGTCAACTTTGGTCCTTCGACAAGGCGTGGTGGCTTGGATAAAGGTGGGGCTGAAGCCACCGGGGCAGTGGTGGTCTCGCGTTACGGAGCAAACCCCATGATGGTAATAGAAAATGTTAAAAAGAAAATAGAGGAAATTTCACCTGGGTTACCATCCAAAGTGCTTCCTGATGGTACGGTATCAAAAGTAACAATAGTTCCATTCTATGACCGTACTGGCCTAATAAAAGAAACGCTAGGCACTCTAGAGGAGGCTCTAGAACACGAAATTCTAATATCAATAATTGTAGTAATAGTTCTGGTACTCAACATAAGGGCCTCAATAATTATCTCAAGCTTATTACCCCTAGGTGTGTTAATGACTTTTATCGTAATGCGCTATTTCGGAGTAGATGCTAACGTGGTAGCACTGTCCGGAATTGCCATTGCTATCGGAGTGATGGTCGATGTAGGAGTAGTGTTTGTAGAGAATATTCTTAGGCATCTGGAAATGGAAGAAAACCAGGGCGTTAAAGGGAAGCAGCTTCTAAGTGTAATATACCAGGCATCAGTGGAAGTGGCATCGGCTGTACTAACGGCTTTGACAACAACAGTTATAAGCTTTTTGCCGGTATTTGCTATGCAGGCAGCTGAAGGTAAGCTGTTTAAACCACTGGCCTTTACAAAAACTTTTGCTATGCTAGCTGCGCTGGTTTTAGGGCTAATAGTGGTTCCTGCCTTTGCACATGTCATTTATTCTATGAGGTTTAATAGGGAGAGATCTCGGAAAATTTGGTCCTTGGTAACTGCTTTACTCGGTTTGACCTTATTGATTCTTTATGCAAGCCTACCAGCAATCGCCCTAATTGCTTTCGGGGCTAACAATTATTTTGAATATAAATGGCCAGTAAAGGAACAACAATGGGTCACTCGAATAAATACTTTGATCATTTTGCTCACCCTGGCCTACTTCCTAACAGAGGCCTGGATGCCTTTAGGAGCTCAAAACAGCCTGATAATTAATTATCTGTTTGTATTAATCTTGATAACCATAATATTAGGGTCACTTTTTACAGTTATACATTTCTATCCTGTAATCCTACGTTGGTGTCTAGATAATAAGTGGAGATTTCTTGCCATACCAACCGCAGTCTTCTTGTTCGGAATAACCACCTGGCAAGGTGTCGATAAAATTTTTGGGTTTGTTGCCAATGGGTCAGAAACTATTGGCCTTAACCTTAGACAAACTAGTGGATGGCAGTATTTGATTGAAAAATTTCCTGGCGTAGGGAAGGAGTTTATGCCGCCCTTGGATGAGGGTTCCTATCTATTAATGCCAACCACAATGTCACACTCTGGTATTGAGGAAAATACAGATGTTATCAGAAAAGTGGATGCTTTTGTTTCGCAGATCCCAGAGGTAGAATCAGTGGTGGGAAAGTGGGGCAGGGTAAATTCAGCGTTGGATCCAGCTCCGATTTCCATGTTTGAGAACACCATCAATTACCTGCCTGAGTATATGGTAGATGAGAACGGGTATAGAATGCGCTTTAAATCAGACAAAGAAGGCAATTATGTTTTAAAGGATGGATCAACATACCACCCTGATAGAGACGGATTTAGAAAAATTGAAAAGGATCAGTTGATTGTGGACAAGAGAAGGGGAGAGTATTTCAGGCAGTGGCGAAGTCATATTAACTCCCCCGACGATATCTGGCAAGAAATTGTAAAATCGACTAGAGTCCCTGGGATGACTTCGGCTCCCAAGTTACAGCCAATTCAAACTCGTTTGATCATGTTAGCCACAGGAATGCGGGCACCTATCGGAATCAAGGTTTTCGGACCTGATTTGGAAACTATTGAACAAGTAGGACTTGAATTGGAAAAAATCCTGCAACAAGTACCGAGTATTGAAGCGTCGTCGGTTTTCGCTGATCGAATAGTAGGTAAGCCTTACTTAGAATTTGATATAGACCGGGATGAAATCGCCAGATATGGCCTTACTATTGAGGACATGCAACAGTTCATCATGGTAGCCATTGGAGGTATTAAACTGACTACGACGGTAGAAGGTCGTGAGCGATTTCCCGTTCGGGTTAGATACGCTCGTAGTTTTAGGGACAATCCTGAAGATGTCAAGCGGGTACTTATCCCAACTCCATCCGGAGCACAGATACCCTTGGAAGAACTGGCTGAGGTTACTTATCGCCGGGGGCCGCAAATCATAAAAAGTGAGGATACCTTTTTGGATGGATATGTGATTTTCGATAAAAAGGAGGGCTTTGCTGAAGTAGATGTGGTAGAGGAAGCAGAGAGATTTATTCAAGCAAAAATAGATGCTGGAGAATTTGAGTTGCCCGCCGGTGTATCTTATAAGTTTACTGGCAACTATGAGAACCAAATAAGAGCCACCAAGCGCTTGGCTATTGTGGTTCCAATTTCCATTCTTATCATATTCCTAATCCTGTATTTCCAGTTTGGAAATGTGCAAACCACCACCATGGTGTTCTCCGGTATTTTTGTAGCCTTTTCAGGGGGGTTTATCATGATATGGCTTTACGCACAGAGTTGGTTCCTCAATTTCGATGTGGTTGGGGTTAATATGCGAGATTTATTTGATATGCATACCATTAATCTGAGTGTGGCGGTTTGGGTTGGTTTCATTGCATTATTCGGGATTGCAACAGACAACGGTGTGATAATTGGTACTTTCTTGAAACAGACTTTCGAGAAAGATAAACCCTCAACAATTAGCCAAGTCAAGGACGCTGTTTTGAAGGCTGGTATAAAAAGGGTTAGACCTGCAATGATGACCGTAGCCACTACCATTATTGCTCTCATACCTGTATTATCCTCTACAGGTAAAGGTTCAGATATTATGGTACCAATGGCCATACCTACTTTCGGGGGTATGCTGGTTCAGACGGTGGCCATTTTCGTAGTCCCTGTTCTATACTGCATGTGGCAAGAAAGAATGATTAAAAAACAACAAGATATAGATTCCCTTTAAAATGCAATTATCAACAAGATATGTCAATATAATGGTAATGGTTCTGCTGTTACTGAATTATAATCTAACTGCCCAAGACTCGGAGATAACTCCTTTGGACAATTATTTAAGGATAGCTGCAGAGAATAACCCTGAATTGAGAAGCATGTTCAACCAATACCTAGCTGCATTGGAGCGAGTGCCGCAAGACAAAGGGTTGCCTGATCCTACCGTCGCTTTTGGTGTATTTATAAGCCCAGTGGAGACCAGGGTAGGTGCTCAAAAGGCTGGAATTTCAATAAATCAGGCATTCCCCTGGTTTGGTCAGTTAGGGTCTCAGGAATCCACAACTGCGAATATAGCGAAAGCTCGATTTGAGCTCTTTGAGGATAAGAAGAACGAACTGTTCTTTAAGGTTCAGGCTACCTATTATTCTCTATATGTGTTGGAAGCAGCCATTGCTGTTACTCAGGAAAACTTAGTGCTGCTTAACTCGTTCCGAGAACTGGCTAATGTGAAGTTGGAATCGGCAAAAGGTAATGCAGTTGACCTGCTAAGAGTGGAGATGGATCTTTCCGAATTGGAGAATCAAATGAAATTTCTTGAAGACTCCAGGTTGCCTCTGCAAGCAGCTTTCAAAGAGCTTCTTAACACGGAAAATCGCATTGAAATACAGGTGCCCGATACATTGATCACCACTTCTATTCAGGAAGGCAAAAATGAATTACTTGATTCATTACTTGCTGCGAATCCAAGCCTGAGAAAATACGATTTTGAAATTGATGCCTTGGATAGTGAAATGGACGCCTCCCAGAAAATGGGCCTGCCCTCTTTTAATTTAGGTTTGTCCTATCTTTTTATTGAGGAGAGAGTTGGTTCGGATATTCCAGACAATGGCAAAGATGCTATATTTTCCCAGGTAGGCGTTCGTATCCCTTTATGGGGTAAGAAGTATAGCTCAAGGGTAACTGAAAAGGAACTCTTGAAACTCTCTAAAACTGAGGAGAAAGCTGATAAAGCAAATAAACTAAATACCGCCTTGGAGCAAACCTGGAGAGACTATATGGATGCCCAAAGGCGGGTAAGATTATATATGGAATTGGCCGAAGTTGCTAGTCGAGCATTAGACATTTTGGTAGTGCAATATACCTCGGCCAATACTGATTTTGAAGAAATGCTGCGAATGGACAGGCAACTGCTGAGATATGAACTGGAGCTTGAAAAGGCCAGAGCCGACCAGAATATAGCAGTGGCCCGTATCAATTATTTAACTGGAAAAAATCTGCAAAAATGAAAATAATAAAAAAAATAAAGGACCAGGTGGGTTACTCTCATGTGGGTGCTGTCCTGATTGGACTAGTGATTGGTTGGTTGATATTTGCTGGAGGAAGTAAGCCAAACGAGCCGCTTCCAGCAGACCATACTTTGGAAGACCACCAGGCGGGTGATGTATGGACCTGTTCTATGCACCCACAAATCCGGGAGGATAAACCGGGTCAATGTCCTATATGTGGAATGGAACTGATCCCGGTGACCACCGATGCAACGGAGATGGATGATGAGGCCGGTCAATTCACAGTAAGACTTTCGGAGGCTGCCATGAAAATTGCGGAGGTTTCCATGGCTACTGTAGAAAGTAGAGCCCCA
>JAUIKU010000187.1 GCA_030430675.1 Bacteroidia bacterium
TATATCGTACACCGCGAGCTGCCAGCTGATCGATGGAAGGGGTTCTGGCCACGGGATCTCCGTAACAACCTAACATGGGTGTTAGGTCTTCAATGGTAATCCACAAGATGTTGGGTTGGTCTGGCTGCGGTGGTTTTTGACAGGCAAATAAAACGGTAATTGACAGTAAATAAAGGATGGTTCTGCAAAGCATCCGGCAATTAAGAATTAATAATCAAGAATTAAAAATGAGACTCCTGTTACTGTTCCAGGCTCCTTTTCAGGACTGCTCCAGCCGGCATTATTTCCAGCTTTTCTATCTTTACCAGTCGGGCGATCAGTTTTTCCAGGTAAACTGAGGTCATTGGACCCCACCCTTCCTGATCCAGACCGTGAGTGTTCAGTACCATCCAGCCTCCATCGCTCTCCAGAAACTGGCTTACCCGTTCTTCTACCCACTGATCGATGTTTTCCGGTCCAAATGACCAGCAACCTTTGCGGTAGCTCTTTTGAGATCCGGGAATTTTGCTAATTGGAGAATCTCCGTGTGATCTGATTGCCAGTACTTTTGACAAGGCGAATGATTCCAGTTCCATGGTGGAGGCGTTGAAGGGAAAATTGAAAACGGCTTCAGAAGACCTATAGCCCTCGAGGTTGGACTCAAAATAATCCAGGCACTTGATGATCAGCGCTTTGGCCTGATCCAAAGGTTGTTCAGTAAGGTTCAGATGCTTCCAACTGTGCGGCATTACCTCATGTCCCCTGGATTTCATGGCATTCCAGTCGTCAAAATTTCCCATCAGCTCTGGCAGAATGAACTGGCCAACTGCCTGAAATTCCGGTAGGTGTCCCGATGCGATGACATTGAAACAGGCACTTAAACCATGTGATTCATAAATTTCTGCAACCCTGTAAAAAGATTTTTTAAAGCCATCATCGAAACTCAGAGTGAGAATATGGGTTTTTGGCTTTCCGGAGAAGGCATTGAATCCGAAAGCTATAGTGCTGATAGCGGTCGATTTGATGAAAGCACGACGATTCATTTGGCTGGCTTCTTGGAGCAAATTTACCATAAACAATATACAATGAAGATTACAAAGATCAATCCACCTATTGTACTCATCTTTTCAATAGTGTACTTTCGCGGGGTAAATGAGTACTGATTACCAGCCTATTATTAAAATTATAGAGGAGGATTATGAGATACCTCAACTGAAACGACGCCGACGTATAGCGGCGTTGCTGCCCTACAACTATGAGGAAACAGCCCGGAAATATCCGGTGCTCTATCTTCACGATGGGCAAAACCTGTTTGATGAAAGCTCGCCCTATGGCAATTGGGCCATAGATCGCTCGCTGGGAGAGTTGGCCAGACAGGGAATGAGTGACATAGTGGTAATCAGTGTTGACCATGGTGGGGAAGACCGCATTAATGAATACATGCCTTTTAACACCAAGTATGGCAAGGGTCAGGGAAAGCAATACATTGAGTTTCTGATGGAAACCCTGAAACCCTATGTCGATAAAAACTATCGGGTGCAAACGGATGCCGAAAACACTGGTATTGGTGGTAGCTCAATGGGCGGGCTCATCAGTTTGTATGCTGGGCTCACCTATCCCCAAACATTTCGAAAAATGATGGTATTTTCTCCAAGCCTTTGGTTAAGCCGGAAAATTAATCAACTGGCAAAAAATTTTAACCCGGTGGATGAAGCAGGTGACCGCAATACCTCACACCTGTACCTATACGCCGGGGGTAAAGAAAGCCTTGCTCATTTGCCCAATGTAATGAGGTTTAGTGCTGATTTACTTTCAAATAAAGACAATGGGTTGCGATTCAAGTTCTCCCACAATCCCGATGGTGTTCATCACGAATCGAATTGGAGAGAAGAGTTTCCCATAGCCCTGAAGTGGCTGTATTTTGAGCAATAAAATTCCAGCGAATATATTACCTTACTTTAACAAATGACAAACCCCATTCAATTCGAATTAACTGAAGAGAAACCCGGCAGTTGCCAGCAGGTTCTGGTGCCAGTCTGGCAGGACGAGGAGCGCGATTTACCCTGGATCCCAAAAAATACAAAAGCTGGTTTTACAGGTACACCCAAAGAAACCATACAGGTATTTCTTCCCGATGAAGGTATTAAGGTTTTTTTCCTGGGACTGGGAGACCAGGGGGAACAGGTCTCTTTACATAGTGTATTTACAGATTTTGTTAAAAAAAACCGTCAACAGTTAAGTGAAGATTTATTGGTGGATTTAAGACATATGGAATCGTCTATTGTCTACCAGTGTACCCTGGGCATCAGTTTGGGTGAGTATACCGTAGGAATCCACAAGACTAAAACCCAGACCAATATCTTGCAGAAAGTCCGGATACTGGTCGCCGGCAATACTGCGGAAGTGCAGTCAAAAATGCAGGAGGCAGAGCATACGGCATCCACAGTGAAGGAAGTTTGCACACTGGTGGATGCTCCCGCCAATGTTAAAACGCCTCAATACCTGGCACATTGGTCACAACACTCTGCGCAAAGGTATGGCTACCAGGTAGAAATACTGGACCATGTACGACTTGAAGAGGAAGGGCTGTTTGCATTACTATCAGTGGGCAGGGGGAGTGAAAACCACCCCTTACTGATCAAAGCGATATACCGGGGAGATGCTGATTCCAAAAGCTATCAGCTGGGGTTAGTAGGGAAGGGGGTTACATTCGATACCGGTGGTATTTCCATCAAGAAGTCCACCAATATGCATTATATGAAAAGCGATATGGCCGGAGCCGCGGCAGTAATGGGTGCGGTGGAACTACTGGCCCGGTTGCAGGTACCTATTAATGTGGTAGCGATCATTCCGGTAGCTGAAAATAGCGTGGATGCAAATAGTGTCCGTCCCGGAGATGTTATTTCATCTTACTCGGGAAAGACTATTGAGGTTATCGATACCGATGCCGAGGGACGACTGATATTGGCCGACGCCCTGAGTTATATTCAAAGTAATTTCCAGCCCGGCACTTTAATTGATCTGGCCACACTAACCGGTAGCTGTGTAGCGGCATTGGGGTATGAGGTTGCCGGATTATTTTCTCAGGACCAGGTATTGGCAGATACAATTTCCGCAGCGGGAGTGGCTACCGGTGAACTGGTATGGAGGCTCCCGCTAAGGAAAAGCTACGGAGATTGGATGAACTCCGATATTGCGGATATCAGGAACTTAAGTATTAAACCTGTAGCCGGAGCGATTACCGCGGCTAAATTTCTGGAGTATTTTGTGGAGGAAGGGCAAAGCTGGGCCCACCTGGATATTGCCGGGACTGCTTTTGGTGATACGGCATTTGCCCAATCAAAATCAGCCACCGGATACGGCGTTCGTTTACTACTGGATGTTGCCAGAACCCTGATCACCGGTAAAAATAAATAACTATGTCAAAGCCATTAGCCATTCTTTGTATTACTTCCTATTTCAAGGGCAATGCTTTTATCGAAGCGGGATATGCTCAGGGGCATCGAATGTTTTTGCTTACCTCCACTAAGCTTCAGCATGAACCATGGCCCTGGGATTGCATTGAAGATGCTTATTTTATGGATTTGCAGGAGGGTGGCACCTGGATGATGAATGACCTGGTGAATTCCATAGCTTACAAAATGCGAAGCATTGGATTTGACAAATTTATTGCACTGGACGATTTTGACGTAGACCAGGTGGCCCAGCTGCGGGAGCACTTTCGAATTCCCGGGATGGGTGCCACCACCGCCAGGTATTTCAGAGATAAACTGGCCATGCGTATGAAAGCTACGGAAGCGGGTATCCCTGTTCCTCAGTATACCGGTTTGTTCAGGGATGTAGACATTCAGCGGTTTATTGAAACAGTCCCGGCACCGTGGTTGTTAAAACCCAGAAGTGAAGCTTCTGCCACAGGGATAGTAAAGATACACTCCGGGCCGGAGATGTGGGAAAAGGTGAACGGATTGCAGGATCACCGCCATCGTTACCTGGTCGAGCGATTTGCTCCCGGTGATGTTTATCATGTAGACTCCCTGATTCACCGGGGTAAAGTTATATTCTCAAAGGTCAGCCAATACCTCGATACCCCCTTTGAAGTAGCTCACGGAGGTGGCATATTTCGTTCCCACACCCTGGAAAAGGGCAGCGAAGATGACCTGAACCTAACTTCATTGAATGAGAAAGTGCAGATGGGTTTTGGTATGCAACACAGCGCTTCTCATACTGAATTTATCAAATCCAGGGATGATGGCCAGTTTTACTTTCTGGAGACATCGGCCCGGGTAGGCGGAGCAAACCTGGCTGAAATGGTAGAAGCTTCCTCCGGCCTCAACTTATGGAGGGAGTGGGCGCATATCGAATTGGCGGTAGCCCTGGGGGAATCCTATCAACTTCCGGCGTTGCGAAACCAATATGCGGGAATCGTAGTTTCATTAAGTAGGTTCCAACATCCGGATACTTCGTCATTTACGGATCCTGAAATCTGCTGGCGTATGAATAAAGACTGGCATATCGGATTGATTGTGCAATCTGAAAGTGCAAATAGGGTGAGGGAGTTGCTGGACCATTATACTGATAGGATTGCCAATGAGTTTCATGCAAGTTTAAAACCACCGGACGCTAGTCATCTTTAGATGTTTTGCATCAAATCTCAAATGGTGTAAAACGTGCCAAAGCCGATCAGCCGGGTTCAAAAAAACCCACACTGGCTCCTACCCAATCCAGGTCTTTGTTGTATTTCACACCTATCATGGCTCCTTTGGATAGTCGCACCAGGTTGTTTACGATCCTGGCATTTGGTTTTCCGTGCTCCCAGATCATCAACATGCGAATTTCAACTTTTACCCCACCGTTCGGAGCAATAGGGAAGGGCTCATAAGCAACTTTCTTCTGCAGAATATAGTTTTCCCTGTCTTCCAGCTCATCCAGCATTTCCGCAGTTACATTCAGTTGCACCCCCGAACCTGCAAAGGAATACAATGGTTTAAGTACGTAATTATCCAGGTCATCGGGGTATTCCACCAGCTGATCGAGGTACAGGCAAGTAGGCACGAATTTTATATGATTCAACAGGGGCATGATGTATTTGCTGATGCGAAAGAACCAATTGGGATGCCCGACCCACTCAACATCCACTTCATCTTTAAAGTAGAATTCTCTCTTCAGGTCGGGTCGCTTAATCAACTCATCGAAGATTACCCGGTTGTAGATACGGTAGACTGGTACTTTTTGCCCCTTGTCATTGAGATAATACAACTTCCTGCCCTCTTTTTTCAGCCTAGTAATACACAGGACTTTCAAGCCCAACAGCTGTTGTGCGCGCAGAAAATCAATATTGGTCACCTGGTTTTCAGGTTCGATCTCCAGAAGCACCACATTCTCTGGATGGTTGTCCCCAATGATTACTTTTCTTAACAATTCAATATAGGAATGCCGGTTTAGGTCATCCATAAAAACCGAATAGTCATCCGGGATATAAAAGTGCTCTCTGAACTTTTCCGACAGCAACTCCTGGAAGAAGTAGAGAGATGGAAATCCTTGTAATTCAATTAGCTGTGGGAAAGGATTGCCGGACTCGTCCAGACAAATCCCATAGTCCATCTGTAAAAATCGGGTATGGTAATCTTCACCGGGGACTTTCAGGGTTGGATGCTTTATGGCATTATCGGTACGCTCCTTGAATCCCGGTGCGCACACCACCTGATTTATTTCATTACAGGCTTGTTCCAGTAATAATTTGAGTGGTTTAGGGATAAAAACAGGTGTCTCAGCGATACGAAAAGGGGGTACATGATCCACTGCCCTGGCTATGGAGTCTTTGAAATCCCGGTATTTTTTCTCGCTAAACTGCCGGTTGTACTGGCTGCGGACTTCAGGCTGCATGCTCTTGTGGATGGGCGGTGGTCAATGATTGGATAGCGTGATTGAGAAATCCGGGTATCACTTCCCGGTAGGTCCTGGTTAATGCCTGGGGAGCTTCCAGAAATTGCATCATTTTGTTGTATTTCCTGACACTGAAATTATTGATTACCTTGTCCCTGTATTTTTTCTTGCTGAAATGTGCTTTCATTCCTTCCGGATCAGCTTCAGGATGAAATTGAGTCCCTACTATTTCAGGGGAAAATCGCACGGCCATTATGGCACGCTCATATTCGACATGGGTTCTGATCTTTTCCAGTGACAGGATCTGTGCTCCCAATTTTTTAAACAGGTGCTTTTGTGGTTCTACCAGTTGCCAGTCCCGGCTATCCACCCCAAAGTAAGGATCGGACAACGCTGATAACAACCGATCGGACTTTCCCTGAACAGTTTTGTGGATTGGATAAATACCAAATGAAGTGGACTTGCGACGGGTAATTTTACACAATCCAAAATGTCTGCAGGCCATTTGAAAGCTATGACATACAAAAAAGACAAACTTTTTTCTTTCGCTGGTTAAATTGTGCTGCCAAATCTGATCGATTAACCGGTACCACTCTGGTTCCCAGGTTTTGGTATTCCTTCTGGGATCACCTGGTCCTCCGCTTGAAATGTAGATATCGTAATTCAAACCGGGCAACCGATGCTCTCTTCTAACTTCGAATTCGTCTGTTTTAATTACCGGTCTTTTCCCTTTAGGGCGTTTGAATTCACCGGTGATTTCCCTTAGCCCCCGCATCCCCTGGTTGGAAACCCCATTGTTCATATCCATCAGCGCCAACTTAATACCAGCCATTTTAAATCCCCTCAGTGGTTTTATTAATGATATATTCCACAACTTTCTTCAGGTCACCTGTTTCCTGAAAAACCTTTAATTGCCGGTCTGCGCCGGTACCGTTTTCCAATATTTTGGTAATGTTTTGGAGCTCGTGCCTGGAACCCAGATCATCTACTACATCATCTACAAAATCCAGCATCTCGTAAATCAGGCTGCGACAATCAACTTCCATTTCCTTTCCAAAATCAATCAGTTTACCATCGATCCCATAGCGACTGGCCCGCCATTTGTTTTCGTTGATAAGCGACTTTTTGTAGGTGATAAAACTTAGATTATCTTCCCGCAATTTATATAATTTGGCAGTAATGGCCTGTATAAATGCTGCTATTGCTACGGTCTCATTTACGGTGAGCGGAATATCGCAAATGCGGATTTCAATGGTTGGATAGAATGGGTGTAACCTGATGTCCCACCAGATTTTCTTGGCATTGTCGATGCACTTGGTTTTGACCAATAGGTTTAGAAAGTTTTCCGGCAGGCTTCCGAACAGATCCGGGATTCCGGTACGGGGAAATTTGTCAAATACTTTGGACCGGAATGATTTGAAGCCGGTATTTCTTCCTTCCCAAAATGGGCTGTTGGTAGATAGGGCATAAATATGAGGTAAAAAGTACCGGATTGAATTGACCAGGTGCAGGCCCCGGTTCCTGTCCTCTATGCCCACATGTACATGCAATCCAAAAATCAGATTGGAACGGGCGGTGTCCTGTAATTCTGCAATTATATTATCATACCTGGGATCAGGAGTGATCAACTGCGCCTGCCAGGCTGAAAACGGGTGGGTGCCGGCGGCCCCAATTCGATACCCAAGACCTTCTGCAATTTCACAAATATTCTTTCGCAGAAAGGAAACCTGTTCTCGCGCTTCGTTAATATCCTGACAAATATGAGTGCCCACTTCTACTACCGCCTGGTGCATCTCTGCCTTAACCTGGTTTTCAATGACCTTATCGGCTTCTTCCACAATTTTCTGTTGGTGTGAAGTCAACTCGAGCGTTTTTGGGTCGATGACCTGGTACTCCTCTTCAATCCCCAGAGTAAATTTGTTGTTCATACTTATGGGATTTATTTCACCAACTTCTGTTTGAGTTGTTCAGTTACAAAATCTCCCCAGGATATGTTGAGACTATCCTTTTTAAGGGCCTGGGCTCTTTCGATGGCTACCCTGGCAGCATGTTCCACTACCCAGTCGAAATTCTGCTGGCCTACAGAGTTGATATCTGCATCCGGAGCTGGATTGCAAAAGTCAATGGCGTAGGGAATACCATCCCTTACTGCAAACTCCACGGTATTGAAGTCATAACCCAGCCATTGATTGAGCTTGATGGTATATTCACGGACTTTTTCCAGTAGTTCCTCGGAGATCGCCGGGCTGTCTTTAACATAGCGCAAATGGTGTGGGTTTCTGGGTTCATAGGGCATGATATGTACATATTTCTGACCCAGGCAATAGCATCGGAAGTATTCGGTAAATTGTATTTCTTCCTGAAGCATCATCACCAGCTGACCTGTTTCAGCATGTTTTTCAAACAGGTCATCGGGGTTTTTTACCTTGTAAACACTCTTCCAACCACCACCGGAAAACGGTTTCATATAGGCGGGAAAGCCTATATAATCATAGATATACTCCCAATCGGTAGGAAATTTCAGGTTTCTGAAAGAGTTCTCATCGGTATCGTCGGGTCGCTGGTGAGAAGGAAGCAGTACCGTCCTGGGTACAGGTACTCCGATTTTTTCCGCCAGGGCGTTGTTGAAAAATTTTTCATCCGCACTGAACCAGAATGGATTGTTAATTACTGCAGTACCGGTAATGGCAGCATTTTTTAAGAATGCCCGGTAGAACGGCACATCCTGTGAGATCCGGTCGATAATCACCGCATAGTCAATGGCCCTGGCTTGTTGTACCACATCCACTGTTACCGGCTCGGCAGTGATGCCATCAACGCCTGATTGATTTACCCGGTCAATAAAAGCCCAGGGAAAAGTATTTTCCTTACCAAACAATATGCCTATTTTCTCCATTTTTGATTGCTTTAAATTTGTGACAAATAATCCGGGAACATATCTCGCCATATGGGCCAGTCGTGTTTGGCCCACCTTCTTTCATCCAGCCAGTGTGGAATATGTTTTTGATTTAACAGGTAGGACATATGTAGATTGGCATCACGACAGATGTCCCATTCACCATAACCCAATACTATTTTCATATTCCATAACTCCGGATGGTTGTTTCCGGGCAGATAATCGACTGGGTTACAAAAATATACATCATCGTTATAAAACCCATCCATAAAGTCTCTGATATCGAACTTTGCACTCATACTGATGAGATGGCTGGTTACTTCAGGATGCGTAAATGCAAAATTGGCCGCATGATACCCGCCGAAGCTGGCGCCAGCTACCGCCACCTTTGGAATGTTGTAGGCATTGCGGATGGCATTGATTACTTCTTCCCTGATAAAATCGATATAGTACCTATGATTCCTGATGCGTTCTGCCGGATGAATGGCCTTGTTGTATAGACTATAAGCATCTACACTATCCGGGCAGTAAATTTTAACCTTGCCTGAGTCAATCAAATGAGCCACAGAATCGATCAGCCCGAAATCTTTACTTTCATAATATCGGCCTTTGGTAGTAGGAAATACAATTACCGGATGTCCGTAGTGGCCATAGATCAGCATTTCGATATCCATGCTGAGCGTAGGGGAATACCACTTTTTGTGTTCTTCTTTCAACTAGGCAGATGTTAGTGACCAGATTTAATGTACAAAAAAATTCTATCAGCTGATTTATCGTATTGCCAAATTTAAATAATTCAGTCACGGCATGGTTCCGAATGGTTTGCGGGAACGAAGTTTGCCGATTTATTTTCTATGGAATGAGTGGCGAAGCCGTGATGATTATTTTTTGCGGGTGCTCACTTTTATTTTTGTATCTTCTGGCTGCGAATTCATTCCAAGTTAATG
>JAUIKU010000188.1 GCA_030430675.1 Bacteroidia bacterium
TCCGTTCCGAATAAAATAGGCAGGCTAAAGTACCCGTATCTTCTTTTGTGTACCGGATAATATATTTCCGTTTGATATTCGAAATCAAATAGTTCCTTCACTCTTTTCCTTTGGATAATCGCATTATCGAATGGAGAAAGAAAATGCATTTGTTTTATCACCCGACGAGGAACCTCCTCCATTAATTCGGGAAAACTGTAATAGGAAGGGCTCGAGTTACCTACCTTGACTTCTGTTATTTCACCCTGCGAGATCTTATTCCTCAATAACCTTTCCACCTGGCCTTTGCTGATATGCCGCTGATACCTGATTTCAGGTACTGTTACCAAACCATGAGCCCGGATCGCCTGCTGGCATAAATGCCAGATGTATTCTGTCAAGGAAGGAACGGACACATCCGGCACTGATTGCCCCGGTATTACCCTTTCAGTAAGGTCGTATAATCTCTGGAAGTTGTCCCGGGACTTGATGGCAATACGGCCTTCCATGAACAGTTCGTGCAATGCTCTTTTAGCTGGCTTCCAGCCCCACATTTCCCCGGAGTGTCCACCTGGTGTTTCGAAATCCCGGGCGTAAAGGGGGCCTTCCTCCTCCACTCTTTTCAGCACCTGATTTTTTAGCTTGGGATCTACCCGATACCAATGCTTGTCCTTTTGTGATAAAAAGTTTTTGAGGCATAATGAATAGGCGTAGTCCTTTATGGGTAAGAAAGCGGCAGCATGGCTCCAATACTCAAAAATTTGCTTATCTCTGGCTAGAAGGCGGTAGAGATAGTGTGGTTGGTAGGAGGGCACCCTGGTCCACAGGGTGTGATGATGTGCCCTTTGGATCACCGAAATAGCGTCAATTTGGATATATCCCAGGTGCTCAATTGCCCGGAGCACGGCACCCTTCCCTTTGCCAAATTTGGGAACAGCAGATAGTAGGCCCTGCTGACTCAGGGCTAATTTTCGAGCATCTTTGTTGCTAACATGCAGCACAAACCCAATTTAGTAATTAGGTAATTTCTCCCACACTTCCGGAGCTATTTAAAATGTGCTACAGCGGTTTGAATTGTTCAAAAGCCTGTTGACAGTTGCTGCAGTAATGCAAAGATCGACAAAGGGTAGGCCCAAATGGAGATTTCAACTCCGTATTGCTACTATCACAATATGGGCAGTTTACTTTATCCAGTATCTCGAGATCGGGGATAACCTGGTACTTAGGTGGTGGGGCCAGTCCAAACTGCTTTAGTGCCTGGCGACCTTTCTCAGTAATGCGATTCGAACTCCATGGAGACTCATAGCTTACAAGAACCTCAAATGTTAGTTGTTTTTCACTAAGCACCTGTTCAACCTCCTGCTTCATGTAGTTTGTGGCCGGGCATCCTGCGAATGTTGGGGTCATTTCCACCGTAACCTTATTATTGCGGTCTATTTCTATGCGGTTGATCACACCCAGATCTACCAAAGAGATCACAGGAATCTCCGGATCCTTAACGCATTCCAGCCATTTAAACACCTGGTCTTTGGTAATCTTCATTGAAATTATCTATCTAATAACACTCACACTCACACTCACCATTCTGCCCCGGGATCAAGTTTAAATACCTCAGACATTTCTTCCAGTAATGGCTGCAGGTGTTCGGTATGTTTACCGGTTCTGCCTCCTGTCTTCGCCCGGGAAAAGTCCAAATCCGGTAGTTCCAAATCAGTATCACTAACTATTTTTGAGATCTCTTGTTGCCATATTTCAAACAGATGTGCCTCGCCAACAAAAATATTGCCGGTAATCAACTCCTGTTCAAAAGGAGACTTTTCAAATATTCCCAGTGCAAATGGAATGGCATGATTCAGCGCTTTCTGCATACGGCTTTTACTCTCATCGGTAGCCGTACCTAATTTTTTTATGAATGTATCCGCATGTAACACATGGTACCGCAATTCGCCCATGAATTTTTTAGCAATCGCTGCCAATGGCTGATAACCGGAACCTGTAAGTTGGCGGAATCTATCCAGCAGACTGTGGTCGTATAGAAAATGGCGCACCAGACTGAATTCGTAATCGGTGCCCGGTAATTCCACCAGTTGACAATTGTGGAACTGCTGGGCGTTCCTGGTAAATGCCACGGTATCCGGATCGGCTTCACCTAGTTCCTGTAATAACTGATATACCACAAGGCTCTGACCAATTTTGTCCTGGGCCATGGAGCTGAAAGCGATATCTTCTTCCAGCAAGGGACCGATGCCTGTCCATTCAGAGTTCCTGTGACCCAATATCAGTAAATCGTCTGCTATTCGGTACAAGAGTTCCTTAAGAGCGGTATTATTTTGCCGGTGGCCCATGTTTCTTTTCTTTAAACAATTTCAATTTTTCACCAGCGCGATAAGAAATCACTTCCCGATGGGATTTCTGGGGGAGGGTGGACCAGATTTCCAAATCTTCTTTCCCGGTGGTACGAACATCACTGGTTTTGACAGACCAGATATTAAGTACCGGTTTTCCCTGATCCAGTTGTTGCTTTGCCCGGATAACCGCATCGCCATGTCCACTGGCCATTAGTTTACCGGCATGTTTATGTTGCTTGCCTCTTTGGTACAAATGAAAAATGTCATACGCGCTCATGCTCTCCTTAGTTTCATGCAAATCATCGGGCAAATGGTCATATATACTTTCTTCGAGTTCCATGCATTGTGTGACCCACACACAGCTTGAAGATACTACCCACATTCCGGTACAGGTATATCGTCTACTGAATTGTTCCTTGGCAAATAAAAACGCCGTATCCGGAGTAGCGGCGTGAACGATTCCCGCATGCTGATACTCTTTGTCCGGCTTGAGTTGCAGGAAAACTTCGTATGTGGGTAGCTGGTCCAGTGATACACTCTTATACTCCTCCTGGCGTTGCAGATGAAGGTTTAATCTATTTATCCTGGGATCTAGTGAATCGAAAACCATTTCCTTAAGCTAGCGGAGTAACATATTTTGCCTCGGGAGTTAGCAAAGCTTCCCTTACCCACCGGCCGCGTTCTTCCGCGGTCCTTCGCACAGCCAGTCGTTCCTTATTACACGGTCCATCGCCATTGATCACTCTTTTGAACTCCTCCCAGTCCGGCTCACTGTATTCCCACTGGCGCGTCTGGCTATTTTTCTTCAAATTGGAATCTGGGATGGTCAGTTCCAATTCCCAGATTTTGGGTACATACATGTCCAAAAACTGTTGTCGGCATTCGTCATTGGTTGCCATCTTAACTTTCCATTTGGTCAGCACTTCAGTATGCACTGATACTTTATCGGGAGGGCCAAAGAAATGCATCATGGGTGGCCACCAACGATTCAATGCCTCCTGAACCATTTCTCTCTGTATTTTTGTGCCTGTAGCCAGGTGTATTACCGCATGATGCCCGTATTTCAGGTGAAAGGATTCTTCAGCACATATTCGTTCCAAGGCGCGACAGTAGGGACCGTAGCTTCCTTTTGAATTGGCCAGCTGATTTACTATGGCCCCGGCATCTACCAACCATGAAATGATGGTACTATCGGCCCAGGTAAATGCCGGATAATTAAAGATATTGGAATACTTGGAGCGACCGTTGATAAGGTCTTGCATCATTTGTTCACGGGGCTTACCCAGGGTTTCCGCTGCACTGTAGAGCAACTGAGCATGCCCAACCTCATCCTGTACCTTGGCCATCAGTGCCATTTTCCGCTGAAATCCGGGGGCACGGGTGATCCAGGTACCTTCAGGCAAGGCACCTATAATTTCGCTATGCGCATGCTGTTCAATCATCCGAATTAGCTGCTTTCGATATAAGGCCGGCATCCAATCGCTAGGTTCGATCTTTTCTCCCCGTGCGATTCGGGCCTCGAATTCAGCCAGTTTTTCCGGATCCTCCTGTGCCAGGTTATCGAACCTGCTGGCTTCAAAAATATTTCCTCCTCCGTACATGATTACTTTTTCCCGGGGTTAGTTATTCCATGAATAAGTAATTCTGACAATTGATCAGCTATTTGATCTTCTGACAATTCGCCATCTTTGCGGTACCAGCGGTGGGTTCCGTTAATAGATGATAGCATGGTCCTAATCACAAGTTTCTCGTTCATGGGTTTAAACACCCCTGAGTTTATTCCTTTGTTGATAATTTGAAAATAGAATTGCTCGTATTGGTCCCGCAGGGCCAGGAATTTGGCCAGGTGAGGCTCACTTAGGTGACGCCACTCGTTGAAGAAAACTGCGGAGGCATCAAGGTTCCTGGCAATCACTCTGAAATGTGCTTTTATGGCCGCGGTTAATTGTAAAGCCGGTTCGGCCCCTTCCGTTGCCTCTACCGCTTCAATAAAGGCGGATGCCATTTTAAAAACGATATTCTGTAATATCTGTTCTTTCGACCTGATGTGTGAATACAGACTGGCAGCTTCTATGCCTAGTAAGGCAGCCAGATCGCGCATGCTGGAAGCTGCATACCCCCTGTCACGAAACATTCCTGTGGCGTGTTTTTCAATTTGTTCCTTCCGGTTGAGGGTAATCAGATTTTCCATATTATAAATATACACAAACTAACGTTCGTTAGCAATTGTTGATAGCTTTTATTGAAATCCCTGAACGATTCCACCAAAATGGGCATATATCCGTCCAGTCCTCCCTTTTAAACCAAATTATTTATCTATATTCCTGTTTTAATTTCATAGTATTCAGCGGGCAAAGTTAATTAGTAATGAGGCTGAGTACATTTAATTAAACCAGCCAGATGACCAACAATTCGGTAAAATCATGCGTAGAAAGTTAGCTCAACCTATTGTACTGATCGCAGCAATGAACATGCTTGCTTGTCAGTCCCATTCTCAACCTTCTGAGATTGCTCCCAACAATTCAGCTATCCAATATCAGGAGGTAGCCAGTGGTCTAACCAACCCGTGGGGAATGGCCTTTCTTCCCAACGGCGATATTTTGGTTACTGAGAAAGAGGGAGAGATCAGGATCATCCGAAATGGTAAATTGATTGATCAGAAAGTGGAAGGTGTACCGGAAGTCTACGTTAGGGGACAGGGTGGCTTGCTGGACATAGAATTACACCCGGATTTTGAGAATAATCACTGGATATATCTGTCATACGGAAGTAAGGAGGGGTCCGGGAGTGGAGGAAATACTACTATTGCCCGTTTTACCTACATTGATGAGAGGTTGTCAAATAAGCAGGTGCTATACAAAGCTACTCCCAACACCACCGGAGGTAATCACTGGGGCAGCAGACTGGCATTCGACTCTCAGGGTTACCTGTACTTTTCCGTTGGTGATCGCGGTAAAAGAAATGAAAATCCCCAGGATCTGTCCAGGGATGGTGGAAAGATATACCGAATCAGAGATGATGGCAGTATCCCTGCGGACAACCCTTTTCAGGACCGGAATGGGGCCAAGAAAGCTATTTATTCCTACGGGCATCGAAACCCTCAGGGTTTGGCCATTGATCTAAACACCAACAATATCTGGGAACATGAGCACGGGCCTCAGGGAGGGGATGAAATTAACCTGATCCAACCGGGTAAAAATTACGGCTGGCCCATTTTGAGTTACGGGATTAATTACGACGGGACCAGTTTCGCAGAAGACACCGCCCGCGTGGGCATGGAAAATCCGGTAATTTACTGGGTGCCATCCATAGCACCCTGCGGTTTAACGGTAGTCAAGGGCGATAAATACCCAGGCTGGGCAGGTGATCTGGTGGTTGGATCACTTAAGTTCAGCTATCTGGTGCATGCCAAAGTTGAGGGAGACCGCATTGTTGCCCAGGAAAAAATAGCGGAGGGCATCGGCAGGGTAAGAAACGTGGAGCAGGGGCCGGATGGATTTCTCTACGTAGGTGTCGAGGGTAAGGGTTTGTTTCGTTTGGTTATGCAATGAGCGGGGATATCCTAATATCTCTATGAAAAAGTATTACCTCGGATTTATAGCATTGACTCTATTCACCTCCTGTGAAAAAAAACAACAGGCTCAATTCCACCGTGCTGAAGAGCCCTGGGCCATCCGGTCCGTACTTGATTACCAACCGAGAATGCTAACCCTGGCACTGGACTCCAGCATGTATGTGGCCTATGACCTCGAGCATTGCCGGTTCTATAAAGCCTGGAAAGGAGGGGTAAACTGGGACGGGATTGTTTTCAATGATACCAAGGTAATCCAGCCCACTTCCTGGGGATCTGATTATGTTTCCAGCTCACCTCAAGATGGCTGGTGGTGGCAGATAGAAGGTGAACAGGTAAAGGCTAATGCACATTTTCTGGGGTATGAATTCAGGGATGGTCAGGTATATCTTTCTTATAACCTGGTCACTGACCGGGACACTGTGATGATTGTTGAAAGACCGGAGTACTACCAGGGGAGTGATCACAACCCTGGCTTGGAAAGAGTGTTTTTCCGAACGGGCTCCAGCACGCTGCCGGTATTTTTGAAAACCCAGTCGCAGGTGTTACAGCTGGATCAACATGAGCAGGTTTTGAGAACCGAGTTCGACAGGCTGCCGAAACAGATTCAAGAGGAAACTCCAGTAAGAACTGATAACAAAGGTCGATACTGGATCGAAAAATCTGATTGTCCTACCTGTCATGAATGGTCTGAGAATACTGTTGGGCCTGGCTTTGAGCAAATAGCCAGAAAGTATGCTGATACTGAGGAAGTAATGTCATACCTGGTGGGGAAGGTAAAACATGGAGGTTCCGGTGTTTGGGGTACCACCCTGATGAATCCCCATCCGGATTTGCCGGATGAAGATATAGCTTTGATGATAGAGTTTATCCTTACGCTGCATGGCCGGCAGGACAACCTGGACCAGCAAGTTGCCAGTGGACCGGAGGTGGCGGAGGAGCCAGCCCACAAACCGGGATTTGGAAGTCCGCTGATTGGACTGCACCCCAGCTATGACCTGCAAGATCTTGAACCGGCCGGTTATGACTTTACCGTGGGTGGACTGGCTTTTTTTCCCGATGGTCGGTTATTGGTAACCACCTGGTCTCCACAGGGAGCAGTTTATGTTTTGGATGGAGTGCAATCAGGAGACCCCGATCAAATAACGGTGACACAGATAGCACAGGGACTATCAGAGCCTCTGGGTGCGGCTATTGTGGATAATGAGATTTACGTTCTACAGAAGCATGAACTCACCAAACTCATTGACCATAATGGAGACCAAATCATCGATGAATACCAGGCGGTTTGTAATGGCTTTGGGGTGTCGACAGATTTTCACGAGTTTGCATTCGGCTTAATCTACAGGGACAATCATTTCTATGCCAATTTGTCAATCCCCATGAGATTGATGGTCAATGAAAAGCCGCTCCCTGATCGCGGCCGCACCGTGAAGATTGCTATGAACGGTACATTTGAACATCTGAACCACGGGCTCAGGCAGCCCAATGGTATCGGGTTTGGGGTGGATGACCAGATTTTTGTTACAGACAACCAAGGTCAATGGTTGCCTGGAAACAAGCTAATTCATGTCAGTAAAGGAGCTTTTCACGGGATGAGATGGGTGCTGGCCGATTCATTAAAAGATATAGAGGAAACCCCTCCAGCAGTGTGGTTGCCACAGGATGAGATTGCCAATTCTCCTTCACAACCCGCAGTGCTCAATGACGGCCCCTATAAAGGACAGATGATCTACGGAGATGTAAGTCACGGTGGTATTAAGAGAGTATTCCTGGAAAAGGTAAATGGTGAGTATCAGGGAGTGGTTTTCAGATTTACCCAGGGGCTTAAGGCCGGGGTGAATCGATTGTGCTGGGGGCCTGACGGGGCACTTTACATAGGAGAAGCGGGCATGGTAGGTGGTTGGAGCTGGCAGGGCAAAAGAAGTGGATTGCAAAGCATAAAATACAATGGAAATTCTACTTTTGAAATCCTGTCAATTCAGTCAACCGGCCCCGGTTTTCTAATTGAGTTTACCGAACCCCTGGCGGAAGAGCACGGTAATAGTCCTCTCGATTATCTTGTTCAACAGTGGTGGTATTTACCAACACCATCCTACGGTGGACCAAAAATGGATCTGGAAACCCTGGCTATTTCCAAATTGGAGATGGCTGAGGACCGAAAATCCGTAAACCTGGTGATCCCTGAACTGAAGTCAGGACGGGTTGTTTACTTCAGACTTCAAGATGACCTGGTCAGTGCCCATGGAAACCACCTGTGGTCGGGGGAGGCATGGTATACCTTAAACAATAGAAAAAATGAGATTCAGTAGGGAACTGCCGGTCTTCAGTCAAGGTCATAATAACCAGGTAAATGTGCATTTAACTTGTGTATTAGGAAGATTGCTTGTTTATTCGTTTCTTAATTATAACCACCCTTTATGCTGATAAATAAAGATTTAAAGCCCATAGATTTGAAGCGTGATATTGAACGCTTTTGGAATCTTTCGGCAGAAAAGATAAGATCAATACAGTCGAGCTATGATGGCGCTTCCGGATCCCCGGTAGTTACTGTAAATGGCGCATACGTTCCTCGTAGCTGGACGGACTGGACTCAGGGATTTCAATACGGCTCCTCAATTCTTCAATATGATGCTACCGGAGAAGAGTATTTCCTGGAGTTGGGGATAAAAGACACCAGGGAAAAAATGGCTTCACACGTAAGCCATTTTGGTGTTCATGATCACGGCTTCAACAATCAGAGTACCTATGGGAATCTCCTCAGGTTGATGAATGAGGGCAGGTACCCCAAACAGGACTGGATGCTAGAGTTTCTCAAACTGGCTTTGCAGCTTTCAGCTTCAGTACAGGCTAAAAGATGGACCTTCCTTCCGGAGGGCGGTTATATCTATTCATTCAATGGTCCTCACTCCCTGTTTGTGGATACCATCAGAACCATAAGGATTTTGGTGATTGGGCATATACTGGGACATCGTTCCTCAGAAGAAAACGATATCAAGGTAAACCTTTTATTGAGGGCCTTTCAACATGCACTCTCCACTGCTAAATATTCTGTCTTTTACGGAGAGGGACGTGATACCTATGACCAATGGGGCAGAACCGCACATGAATCTATATTCAACACCAACGACGGCAATTTTAGATGTCCAGCTACTCAGCAAGGTTATAGCGGATATACTACCTGGACCAGGGGATTGAGTTGGGCTATGCTGGGTTTTGCAGAACAGCTGGAGTTTATACATAATCATCCCGATATACCTGAAATGAATGAATTGGGCGGACGCGATAATGTGGTGGCTTTATTTCTGAAAGCTGCCAAAGCCACCTGCGATTTTTACATCGAGAATTCAGCATTGGATGGGATTCCCTACTGGGATACCGGTGCACCGGGATTAACTCACCTGCCAGAATGGTCTCAACAAAGCTCAGACCCCTTCAATGATTACGAGCCAATAGATAGCTCCGCTGCCGCTATTGGTGCACAGGGCCTGTTAAGACTGGGAAGCTATCTTAAAGAGACTGGTGATGATGACTATCGGAAATACTGGTCGGCGGGATTATCTGTAAGCAAAACCCTGTTGAATGAACCTTATCTCAGTATTAACCCGGACCACCAGGGTTTGATCCTTCATTCAATTTACCACCGACCGAATGGTTGGGACAACATTCCCTCTGGAAGTCAAATACCTCATAGTGAGTCCAGCATGTGGGGAGACTATCATGCCCGTGAATTAATGCTGTATTTGCAGCGCGTAATTAATAATGATCCATATCTTACTTTTTA
>JAUIKU010000189.1 GCA_030430675.1 Bacteroidia bacterium
AGAAGTGATAGAAGGTAATAAGGTGAATAAAGGACAGCCCCTGGCCTACCTTTATCATCCCAACCTGGTAAAGCTACAGACTGACTATGCCCGGGATATCAACCAACTGGATTACCTGGAACAGGCCTATCAGCGGCAGGAAAAACTATACCAGGGGTCAGTTTCCTCCGGAAAGGAATACCAGAAGGTAAAAGCTGACTATCTGTCAATGAAGGCCACAGTAAATGGTCTGCAGGCGCAATTGGGACAGCTGGGAATCAATGAATCCCGGGTTAAAGAGGGCCACATCTATCAAACGGTCGCTTTGAAAGCGCCTATTAGTGGTTTTGTTCAATCGGTGAACGTGCGTACCGGTCAGTATGTTTCACCACAGGATGTGTTGTTTGAGATCGTTCAAACCGATCATATACATGCCCATTTCAAGATATTTGAAACCGATATTCACCAGGTCAAAGAAGGCCAGCGAGTACAGTTTATGGTGGAATCCCAGCCGGAAATTCAGCGTGAGGCGGTGGTTTTTGCAGTGGGAAAGGTATTTGAATCCGATACCAAGGCGATAAACCTGCATGCCGAGCTGGAAAACGATGATGGCACACTTATACCAGGTATGTATGCCCGTGGTCGCATAGTAACGGGAAACGATCGGAGTTCTGCCCTGCCCAGGGACGCGGTGGTAATGGAAGGTGACCGGTATTTTATTTTTCAGGCGGAATATCATTCAGATCATGGAGAATGGCATTTTCAGCCTGTGGAGATAACGGTGGGGTTGAAGGATTTCGACTGGTTGGAGATTAAGACCCATCAACCGCTGTCAAACGATATGAAATTTGCCTGGAACAACGCCTATTATTTACTGGCGGAAATGCAAAAAGGAGAAGTAGAACACTAGTGATGAACGGTTTCAGCTATCCGGCAGGTAGCGTCTTCTTTCCTCATCCATCATTTCACGGTATTCCTGCCATTCTTTGGGCACCGGTGCCGGCTGGGGACGGGACAAAACAATGCCGAACAACTTGAGTTGTTTGAAGCCAAGGTAAAAAGGTTTCCACCATTTAAGACTCAAAGGAACCGTGATATTGAGCATAAATGCGGTAAGCATCAGGGTGTAAAATTCAGTTATATCGATCATCTTATTCTGAACAAAGGCGATATTGATTACAATAAAAGCCAATTCAGCCCTTCCCAGCATACCCAGACCGATCATAACACTTTCATGCCATTTGTACATCCCGGTATATCTCGCCGCCAAACCTGCAGAGAGGATCTGTAAAACTACCACCGCCAGGAACAGAATAAAAGCCATGGGTAAAGCTGCCATTATGACCTCTGCGTCGAATATTAACTCTCCGCCCAGGTTTACAAAAAAAATGGGGCCGAATATGGTAAAGGCCAGGTGGTTGATCACGTTGGTGGCAGAATGGAACTGATCGTCATATTCTTTTTCCAGTACAATACCTCCTTCTGAATTGCGTACGTATTTAACTTTCACATATACAAAATAATCTGCATGCAGGAACAGTCCGGCGAAATAAGCTCCTACCGCCGGGTGAAAACCAAATTCATAGGCAGTATATCCCAGCAGCATGGCAATTAACAGCATGATCAGCGGCGTAAACTCCCCCTGGTGAACCATCAGAAATCTGCGGGCGCCAATAGTAGTCATGGCACGGCTAACCCGGTAGTTGATCTTTTGATAAAAAGTGGGATTTTTAGGTAGCGTAAGCGGGGTTTTTTCCGGAAATGCTACCAAACCCATAAAAAGGGTAATGGCAAAGAAAATCACTACTTTGCCTACTATCCACAGTATTTCCAGAGCTGAAACCGGCACCGGGCCATTTCCGGCATTGCTGACCAGGATAATGGGCACAAATATGGCCAGTCCCACTAAAGACAGCACATCATCAATTACCGCGGCGGTCATGATACCGGTGGCGGCGGTGGAACGGTGCAACAGGTCACCTCGCAGGCTCATCATGGTAAGGCTGACCGCGGTTGCCGTCATGGTAAGCCCCCACAGCATAGCAGAATTGTGGCTGTATCCAAACAGTCCGGCAATGCTATACCCGGCAATAAACGGGAATATTGCGCCAATCAGGGCAATGCCCATGCCCCTTCTTATGCCCTGGGAGAAACGTTCCAGGTTTTCCTCTAAACCCAGGGCAAACATCACGAATACGATGCCCCACTCCCCTATTATTTCCAGAAACTGATTATGTTCGGGTAACCAACCCAGATTGGTAAGCACCGCCCCGGCCACGATGAACCACAGCACATCCACGGTTTTGGTTTTCTTGCTGACCAGCTTGGAGACCACCACTACCAGCAAGATGATCACTGAATATGTCCATATTGAGAATTCCGACCCGTGATCCATTCACCAACGCTTCTACAGTTCCTTGATCATGATGTTTCTGAATCTCACTACATCTCCATGTCCCAAAAATCCAATATGACCCCGGTCTTTCTTCAATCCCGGGTGATCCTTACCGTCAATAGTACCGTTTTTGCTGGCTTCCAATACATCGCCATCCAGAATGACGTGACCGTTTAATACCACCTTGATCCGGGACCCCTGCACGGTGACTCCCTGCTGATTCCATTCACCCACAGGTTTTTGATAACCTGTTTTGGCGGGAATAACCCCGTACACCGACGCGTGATACTGCCAGGGTTTAAGCTTGCCGTACTTGGTCTGCTTATTGTCGATAATTTGCAGTTCCTTGCCCTCATAGGCCACATTGCCCGTCAATGGAGCATGAATTCCCAGCCCGTTGTTGGCATCCTTGGTCAATTGAAACTCAAATTTTAATATAAAATTGCTGTACTCTTTTTCCGTGTAAAGATTGCCGTCGCCACCCTGCTTCTCGGGATTGATAACGATCATACCGTTATCGGCAGCGTACGCCTCCTTATCCCCTACCCATCCGTCGAGGTTGTTGCCATTAAATAGAGATTTAAAATCCTCATTATTAGAATTTTGACTATATATATTTAAAGTAATAATTAAAATATAAAACGTATTTGCCATAATTTTCAGCAATCGCGATTCAGCCATCATATTCATTGGTAATTTCAAATTCGTAAATTTTAATTCTACAACCTGAGTTTGGTAAAGTCACAAGATAAGATTTAAGGAGGGAAATCCACAGCGGGTGGCTGCTCAAATATCGGATCAAAAGAATTTCACTGGCATAAAAAGTTTAAAAATCAGCGAATAGCATTACCCTGGTTTAATTTGAGAATCCGATTTCATAAAACTGGCTGGTATTCGATATTGTTGACCAGCTCTTTAAAACCCTCTGTTTCCCTTATGGGGTCATAAATTGGGTCCAATTTCATGCGCCACACATGCATTCTCCCATCTTCAAGTAAATACTCCAGCTGTTTCAGCGCCTGATCATACTTTCCCACCATCACGTATACCTTTGCCAGGTTTCTTTCTATGTTATTCGTGGGGTGAGCGCTGCGATCTGGCATTTGCGCTATGGAAAGGGCCCTTTCAAAGGATGTAATGGCTTCTTGTTTTAAACCCAGACCGGCGTAGGCGATTCCCAGAGAGCACAAAACCCTGGGATCATCCGGGACTTCTTCCAACTTTTTATCCATCTCTATGCGAGCTAGTTCGAATTGCGTCCGGGCTGATTGCAGGTCTCCCATGCCATAATAAATCAATCCCAATTCCAGTGACCTGGTTCTGTATTGAGAATGATAATTAGTTGTAATTGAATCGACTTCTACCATGAGAGCAAGTGCCTCTTGAAAGTTTCGGTCCAAATATTCGATATGGCTTAAATCCCTCTTAAATGTATTACTGAATTTGCTGCCTTCATTTGCCACCGGAGTCAGATAGTCCCTGGCTTTGGCCAATTCGCCTATGTCCACATAGATAAAAGCAGGATGAGGGAGTTTTAAGGTGGGCTGGAGCTCCAGAGCTTCTAAATAGTAGGCCAGGGCTTTGCTGTATCGTCTTGACTGTCTATGATGTATTCCGGCAATGATCCAATGGTGGGAATCAGTGGGGTTAAACTCAATAGCCTTTTCAACATAATAGAGCGCCGAGTCCCTTTGCCCCAACTCCCCGTAGGCAGCCCCGATCCTTTTATAAATCTCATCATTTTCCGGGTATTCACGCAGCAGATCTTTAAGAAACGGCAGTCGTTCGGATGCTTCCATTTTCCGTGATATGTGCAGTTTTACATCTGGTAATTCAGGACCTAGCGATTTGGCTTTTTCAAAATATTGTTGAACTCTTTGATATTGCGCTTCGCTTCTATCGTAGTAACGACCATACAACACGCTATTAGCGCCGAATAGCCCAAACCAGGCCTCGGCAAATGTAGAGTCCAGGGCCACCGCCTTTTCAAATAAGTCAGCAGCCATCCGCATATTACCTTCGGTTTGCAGTCTCGCCAGGAAGTCATTACCCACCAGGAAATAGCGATAGGCAGCATCGCTATGGGTAAGTTTTTGTTTCACCCGGTTGGCTTCGATGGAGGTGATATTCACTCCTAGCACCTTGGTTACTGTTAATACCACCTCATTTTGAATCTCCTGCAGGTCGTTATTGGTTCTTTGGTACAACTCTGACCAGATCACTGTTCCATCGTTGGCATCAGTGAGATTTGCTGCCAATTCGAATGATTCTTCCGCCGGCACAAACTTGATCCCCAATAAAAAGTCGGCATTCAGTGATGGGCCCACTTCCCGCATATCTATGTTTTGGGCAAAAGCACTTTCTTTAACTGCAAATTCATCAATCTTCGAAAGTTTACTGGTAATGTTTTCTCCGATTAAATAAGGGTGCCTGTTAGCAGAGGAGTCAGGGTAGTTTTTCACCGGCAATACCGCAATTCTGATGCGGGGTTGATTCTCTGTGTTGGTATGGTTATTTGAAAGACGGCTGCTGAACGAGGAATATACCAGTGACAGCATTAGGATTGATCCCAGTGAAATCAATGAAATTTTTTTCCAATTGGTTTTCCCGGCATTGGATACTGCTATGGTATCCTGATTGCCTGCCTCATTGGGTGAAAACCCATAATACTGTTTAAAACAGGTACTGAAATAAGAGGGACTGCCAAAGCCTACTTGATATGCCACTTCGGTGGAGGTGGCGGCCTGGTTTTGCAGCAATTCCATGGCTTTTTTCAGGCGGTATTCCCGGATATACCGGCTGGAGGACTGTCCGGTAATCACCTGTAACCGGCGGTTAAGTTGAGATTTGCTGAGATCCGCAGCTTCTGCCAACTGAACCACCCCAAATTGCTCATTCTGCAAGTTTTCTTCGATAGTATCATTCAGCTTATCGATTAATTTATTATTCATTGAGGAGTAGTTGGTCATCTTATTATGATTAAAGTGATACTTTAATACCTATGGAATAAACCCTTTGTTTAAAATTCTGATGAGATGATATGGGCCGGGTTTCAGGATCGAGGGGATAGCGTGCTTTAGTATACTCCCATAAATTTTCACCGGAGAAATATAGCTGTAAGTTTTCTAACCCAACCTTGCCGGAGATGGTGGTAGGCAATTGATAGGCCAGGGTAAGATTCTTCAGCCGGACATAGGAAGCATCCTGTACAAAGCGCGATTGCGGTAAAAAATTAGGACTGGTACCGTTGCCCACATGATGAGGTGCTGAATAATAAGTATCTGGATTTTCGGGGCTCCAGGAATCTGTGAGATAGAACGGTTCCACATAGTTCAGTCTAAAGGGATAAAAGGAACGGTTTGAATATACTGGCGGCCAGTAGTCATACTTCAACGTTCCCTGGAAGAACACACTTAAGGAAATGTTTTTCCAGCCTGCGGAGCCGGTAATCCCAAAATTATATCTGGGGCTTTCATAAGCAATGATTTTTTGGTCACCCGGATCATCCAATGTATTATCTCCGTAGTTGATCAACCCATCCCAATTAAGGTCGGCGTATTGAATGTCACCTGGTCGCCAATTGTAGTTTGCCAGTGTGGTCTGGTCCGCAGCTTCCGCCACTTGTGCTGCGGTCTGGAATAACCCCGCTGTTTCAAATCCCCATCGCTCTCCTATAATATGACCCACATAATACTCGTCCAGTGATCCGGTGGGATTGTCATACCTGGTGATTTCCGAGATATTGTCAGAAAACGCCAGGGTCACCTGGTAATTCCAGTCAGAATTAACCCGGTTACGCCAGGTTGCAGCGATTTCCCATCCCTTGGTTTGCAGGTCGGCTGCATTCTCTTCTGCTGCATCTGCTCCCAGGATTTGTGGATAGGTGACATGCATCAGCATATCCCGGGTGTCCCTGGTGTAATAGTCGAAGGATACATCCAACTTATTCCACAAGGTGAAGTCCAATCCAAAGTTTAAGGTACTCACGGTTTCCCAGGTAAGGGATGGACTTACCAGGTTTGCCGCTGATACAAAGGGAGCCCCTTGACCGGCGGACAACATGTAGGGAGAAGTGCCAACCGCCATTGAAGGCACATAGGGATAGTAGACAGGATTCGCATACCGATACTGAGCACCCAATTGACCCATTGCTGCCAGATCCCGATGCCAAAGCTCCGGAAAGTTAATACTGTATAGCAGCTGGTTGCCCAGTTCACCATAGGAAGCGCGCAGCTTTAAATTGTTAAGCCAGGCTGAGGTGTTGTGCATAAAGGACTCATTGGACAATCTCCACCCCAATGAAAAAGAAGGAAAAAAGGCCCAGCGATCATCTTTAGGGAACCGGGAGGTTCCATCATAGCGACCATTGGTTTCAAAAAGATAACGATCCTTATAGCTGTAATTTATCCTGAAAAAATATCCTCTCAGGGCCACTTCTTCCTTACCGGCAGATGTCTGCTGGTGACCCACGGTGGTGTTGAGATTAGGGGTTGCAGGGGTAATTAGATTGGAAGCCTGCGCACTGACATGCTGGTAGATCCCCCATTCCTGGTTGAAACCGATCATGCCTTTCAGATAGTGACCGCTCTTAGGTTCCAACGTATAATCGGCGTAGGCATTAATCACAAAATATTGCTCTTGATCGGACCAGTTCCTGATCCAGTCATCTTCGCTATTGCCACTGGTAACCAAATTATTGGACAATAAATCATTACTAGTGACCATATACACTTTGCTTTGTACCTCTTCACCATTGAAGAATCTGGGATTATAGGAAAACTCTCCCCGGATATTTAGACCATTAGTTGGCCTTAAGGTAATTCCCTGGCTCAATAACAGGTCATTCCTGGTCCATTTATCTCTTCCTCCATATTCCAGGTAAGGGAATGGGTTGGTTGCACCAATATACATCCCGATGTAGGGTTCAAATTGTTCCCGATCGCCTGGCGCTACATAGAACGGAAGATCAGGAAAGGTAATAGCATCCAGGGTCGATGACCGCAAAATTCTGTTAATTCCAGAGTCCTGGTATGGATGGGGCTTGTCACTTTTCTCGCTGGAAAATAGTAATCTGCTGTCTAAGCTTAACCAATGGGTAATACTGAATTCTCCCTTCATCAACGCGTTGTACCGCTTGAATTTTTGATTCCAATCATCATTCTTCAGGTAGCCATCCTTGTTGAGGTATCCAAATGAAACGTAATAGGAAGCTTTTTCTGCGCTGCCGGATACATCAAAATTGTAACGCTGCTGTGGAGCAAAATCCGCCATCAACGCATCGTAGTAGTTATCTGCTCCATAGTACCTCAACTCCCCTTTATAAACGCCCCAGGCATTTCGTTCACTGGGGTCTTCCACCCAACGTTGTGTTCCCTCGAGATAATCCTGGTCCCACCAATTGGAACCGGTGTTTCTGTGGATGGCCTGGTTCATGGCCAGCAGGTGTTGATGAGGGTCATTAAGAGGATCTCTGAGTAAGATCGGTTTGGCCCAGGCAAATTCAGCGCTTGCGGTAAGATTGATCTTTTCGGAACTACCACTTTTCGTTTGCACCAGGATCACCCCAAATGCGGCCCTTCCGCCGTAAATTGCAGCGGCAGCGGCATCCTTTAGTACACTGATACTTTCAATATCATTAGGGTTGATTCGATTCAGGTCCATAGGAATACCATCCACCAGGATCAAGGGCTCACCCCCATTAATGGATTCATAGCCCCGGATGTTGAAATCCACTCGATCATCGGCCGGGTCACTGCTCGGCACCATAATATTCAGGTTGGGAATCACTCCTTGCAGTCCCTCGGCGATATTGGTAATGGGCCTGTTTTCAAATACTGCTCCTTTGGCCACACCCACTGCACCGGTCAGGTTGATCTTCCTCTGGGTGCCGTATCCCACCACCACTACCTCGTTAAGCAGGGTAGCGTCAGCGCTCATCCGTATCTCCAGTATGGTACGACTACCAACTTTAATTTCTTGGGACTGGTAACCCACAGATGAAAAATGAAGGATATCATCCCCCTGCAAGTCTCCCAGTTTGTAAGTGCCGTCCACATCGGTAACCGTTCCTCTGGTGGTTCCTTTCACCATTACATTGACCCCTATCAGTACCTCACCATTGGTGGTTTTCACCGATCCTGAGACTACCTGTCCGGAGCAAAGGTAGCTTTGTAACCAAACTACCAACACAATTACCACAATCGGCTGCTCTAGAGTTAATTTAAACGTCCTGTATGATAATGAAGTCATTTTTGGTCACGCTGGAGTCCATCCACTTCCTTTGCATTGGCGATCAGTGCCTGAAAATCTGCTCGTTCCCTTAGCGGATCAAAAAGTGGATCCCATTTCAATTCCCAATAGCTTTCATTGCTATTTCCAAGTTGTTCCATCGCCTGATCAAATTCACCAACCATTAAATAAATGAGCAGGAAATCCTGTTGGATGTAACCTGTCCTGCCATTACCTGCCAAATGCAGTGCCTTTTGAACACTTTTTAAGGCCTCCATTTTTAGTCCCAGACCGGCGTATGCCACACCCAGTGAACTTAAGACTCGTGGGTCATCAGGGAGTTCGACAAGCTTTGAAATCATTTCATAACGGGCTTGCTCGAATTGAACCTGGGCTGATTCCAGGTCCCCCATGGTATGATAGATCAATCCCAGTTCCAGCGACCTGGTCCTGTACCCGGAATGATAATTACTGGTGATCGAGTCTGCTTGCTGCATCAAAGTGACGGCTCTGTCAAAATTCCGGTCCAGGCATGCGATATAGCTTAACGCTACCTTGAATTGACTACCTTCATCCAATCTTGCGGTCAGATACTTCCTGGCCATGTCTAATTCCCCCAAATCCACATAGATAAAGGCTGGATGTGGAATTTTTAGAGTGGGACGGACCATTAGCGCTTCTAAGTAATACTCCAAAGCTTTACTATACCTTCTGGACCTCCAATGATGTACACCAGCCATCACCAAATGGTGCGCACTTTTTGGGTTGAACTCAATAGCCTTACCTACATAATAAAGTGCTGAATCTGTTTGGTCCATAGATCCAAAGATTCCGGATATCTTCTTGTATATGGTGTCGTTTTCCGGGTATTGGCGCAGCAGCTTTTTGAGAAGTAACAATTGTTCGGATCTATTCATTTCCTCCGACATTTGAATTCTTATTTGCAGCAGCTCAGGATCCAATGATTTAGCCTTTTCAAAATACTGTTGTACCTTTTGATATTGTGCTTCAGTTCTATCGAAG
>JAUIKU010000190.1 GCA_030430675.1 Bacteroidia bacterium
CCACTTCTGCGATACTGGCAGGGAACATTACCGGCGATGGATCATCAATTGAAGGCTTCTTACCGGAGATACCAGATATGTCAGACCTGGAATATATACTGCGGGAGGCATCACCTATTCCCGGGTCACTATTGGAATTTGTTGCAGACGCTCCGGTTGTACCCTGTTGAATTGATTCCCGGAGATTCCGGGTGGCCGTTAAAGGCAAATCAACACTACTTTTATCAGGTTTTCCACTGGAACTCAAAGATACCGGTACCTGTTCCTTCGAATCTTTTCCCTGGGTCTTTGGTTTTATAGGCTTAGCTGCGGATTCATCATCTATCGGGTTGAGCAGATTGCTGTTTTTATCCACCAGGGGCGTGGTTTTGGGCGGTATTTCGTCGGACAAAGTTGATCGATAGTCTGCAATTTGATGGTCAGTTGTATTTACTCCCTGAAGCGTGGTAAGATTGTAAAAGAACACTGCAGAAAGCAGGGCCATGATAATCAACAGGCTCAATAAACTTCCATTACCGGTATTATCTGAACTAAAATGTAAATCCAGCTTCTTATCCATTTTGACCCAGGAATCGGGGTCGTAAGGAATACTGGTCTTTTCCAGATGCCGCTTTAATTCTCCTTCAAACTCCTTGTCCGATAAATTATGCCAATTCATCTTTATAGATTTTACTCAACGCATCCTGAAGATGCTTACGCGCTCGTGATAAATTAGACTTTGAGGTTCCAATGCTGATATTTAGCATTTGGCTAATTTCCTTATGCGAATACCCGTCAACCGCATACAGGTTGAAAACCGCGCGATACGCAGGAGTCAACTGCTGAATCTGGCGAATTACTTCATCGTAAGACATTTTATCAACTGCGGTTGGTACCGGTGATTTGATGTTTTGATGTTCGACATTATCCAACCCGTTATGCTTTTGTTCTTTTCGGTAGTGATCTATTGAACTGTTTATCATTATTCTTCTCAACCACCCCCGGAAAGATTTAGACTGGTTGTACATATCCAGTTTCGTAAAAACCTTAAGAAAACCATCATTTGCTATTTCCACCGCCTGCTGATAATTGTCGGTATACCTTAAACAGATTGCCATAGCATAGCCATAGTACTGTTGGTATAACAGCTGTTGGCTGCGTCTGTCACCTGAAATGCACCCTGAAATCAGGTCTGGCAGCTTTTTCTGACTTTTTGGTGGTAAGCTCACGGTTTATATTACATATTCAGCACGGAACGGAATTGGAATTGGTTGCTTGACCCTATGAATTTTCCAGTGGTAAACTGGTAATATAATGGCTAAATAAGAGCTGTTACTGGCAATTTGCTAAACCCGCACGCCCAGCATTAGAATGTCGTCTGTTTGTTCGTTCTTACCCTTCCAGGATAATATTTCGGCTTCCAGATGTTCCTGTTGGCTGTCCATATCGTGGGGTTGTACAATTTTCAACTGATGCTTTAATCTCCAGCTCATAAACTTCTTGTTTTCAGGACCTCCGAACTGATCAATTATTCCATCGGTAAACAGATAAAAGGTATCGCCTTGGTTGAATTGAATGGAAATTTCATCAAAACTTGGTTCGTTGCGATAAAAAATACCTGCCACACTTTGGGTATTACCCTTGACCACATACAGCTTGTTTTTCTGGAAATAGTACAAGGGTCTTTTGGCACCTGAAAACACCAGCTTCCCGGTGTCGGTATCAAACCTGCAAATACCAATGTCTATCCCTTCCGTGTTTATCTGGTTGTACTTTTCCTGGTGTAGCGTGGTGGTAATTTCGGTGTGGAGGGTTTTGAGAATTTCCCTGGGTGAAATGACCCCATGTTCAATTACGATTTGATTTAGCAAACTATTGGCCATAACAGTCATAAATGCACCGGGCACTCCATGGCCGGTGCAATCCATCACCGCTATTATTATCTCCTGACGGATCTTAGCCAGCCAGTAAAAATCTCCGTTTACAATATCTCGGGCCTGAGATAATATAAAGTAGTCTTTAAACCCTGTCTTTAGTATATCAGGGTCGGGTCTGATTGCGTCCTGGATTCCTTTAGCATACATGATACTATCCAGGATATCGATATTCTTTTTGGCAATTTCCTTGTTCTGACTCTCCAGTACCGCGTTTGACTTAATACGATACTGATACCTTTGGTACAAAACCGATGCCAGTACAAAAATCAGGATCAGACCACCCAGCAGGAAATAGGTAACCGTGCGGTTTTTGGACAAATTCAGGATCTGTATCTCACTTTCCTTTTTTAGGATTTCTATTTCTTTTTCCCTTTGCTGGATCTGGTAGTTGGTTTCAATTTCCGTGATCTTGCGGGTGTTTCTCTCAATGTTCACCAGGTCTTTCAGATCAGACTGTTTCTTGTAGTAATCCAGCGCAGTGCGATATCGACCCAGCCGTTTATAAGCCTCGGCCAGCCCTTTATAGCTGGTGATCATTCTTGACTTGGCATCCATCGGCTCACTGAGTGCCAGGGACTGTTGATAAGACTCTATCGCTCGATCCAACTCACCTTTACGTAGAAATATATTGGAAATATTATTGTACAAATGCGCTTTGTCGTAGTTATTGTCCAACCCACCTTCCAATGACAGCGCTTGATTGAAGTACGAAAGGGCTGAATCGTATAACTGTTGATGGAAGTAATAAAGCCCAATGTTGTTTAATGTATTGAACATTCCCAGGGTATCCTGCTGCTGCTCATCAATTACCAGCGCCCGATTGAAATATTCATAGGCTTTATCATGATCATTGGTTTTGTTGTACAGGAATCCGATATTATTAATGGTGTTAGCAATGGTACCTTCATCTCCAATTTTTTGTTTCAGGTCGAGGGAGCGTTGATATGACTCCAGGGCGGCAGGATAGCGGCCCAGTTCATCGTATATGATACCAATGTTATTATAGGCACTGGCCACTCCCAAATTATCGGAACGATCCAGCTGTATTTTCAGGATCCGGGTAAAGTACTCCAGGCTTTTTTCATAGTTGCTGGTACTGTAATAGGTAAGCCCTATGTTTTTCAGTGCCATAAGGATCAGTACGGTATCTTTCAGTTCCGAAGCATTTATCAGGGATTGTTCTGCAAATTCCAGGGAAAGTTCGGGCGCGTACCCTCTGGTATTTTCCGCTATCTTCAACAGTACATCTACTTTTTCCCTACCGGTAAGCGAGTTGATCTTGTTGAGTAGACTATCCTGCTGAGCGATAACTTCCGCGTTGGTCAGAGCAATTAGAAAAGCTATAACTAAACAGGAAATTTTCATAATCATCGCCTTCTGTACGCTTTTTCAACTCTATGAGAAAAGAAATATAACTTTTTTCAGTTAATTAATTAAAATTAAAACTTCAATTTAGCGTACATATTAGCCTGCAAAAAGATGCCAGTGGTGAATTTTTTTCGTAGAATTTTGTGGATTTCCTGTCTTATTTTTCTAATTAGCCCGGTAAGTAACGGATGTGCCAAACAAGACGCCAATACCATAAAGGTTGTCAAGCCCAAAGGCAAGAAGAAACCGTACAACCCTAAAAAACACAAAGGCAAGAAGAGGACCAAAAAAGTAAAGATGAATAATTAATGAAATATAGCTGTATAAGAATCTCTATTTGTACCGCTGTTTGCCTGATTCTGTTATGGTCTTGTAGTCGTGAGTCTCCCCCTCCTGTTCATGGTGTTTTGGCCGAACACGGAATGGTTAGTTCGGCTCATCCCCTTGCTTCAAAAGTTGGCGTCGATATCCTTAAAAAAGGAGGCAATGCTTTTGATGCTGCCATTGCGGTACAATTTGCTCTGGCGGTGGTTTATCCAAACGCAGGTAATATCGGAGGCGGTGGATTTTTGGTGTATCGAAAAGCAGATGGTCACACCGGTTCTCTGGATTTTCGCGAAAAAGCTCCCATGGCAGCCCATCGGGACATGTATCTGGATCAAGACGGGGAGTTTATATCCGATCTGAGTACCAAGGGACACCTGGCGGCAGGTGTCCCCGGCTCCGTTGACGGTATGTTTCAGATCCATGAAAAGCTGGCCACGTTACCCATGAAAGAACTGTTGGAACCTGCTATTCAACTGGCGCTAAACGGGGTGGTGCTTACCGAACAGGAAGCTTCCGGGCTTAATTATCACAAACAAGCTTTTATTGAAGCCAACAACCATACGCCTTACCTGGTGCGAGATAAGGAATGGTCAGGCGGTGACACGATCTTTTATGCACAACTGGCGGAAACATTAATCCGCATAAGAGATCAGGGACGGGACGGATTTTATAGCGGATTAACTGCCCAACTGATAGTAGAAGAAATGCAAAAAGGTAATGGCATCATAAGTCTGGAAGACCTGGCAGAATATCGCGCAGTTTGGCGGCAACCAGTAAAGGGCAGCTATAAATCTTTTAACATTATAGGAATGGGTCCACCTTCCAGCGGGGGAGTAGCGCTGCTACAGCTGCTTAAGGGGTTGGAACCTTACGATATCAGGCAATGGGGGTTTAACTCAGCTCGCACCGTCCATATAATGACCGAACTAGAGCGCCGCGTTTATGCCGACAGAGCGGCTTATTTGGGAGATCCCGACTTTTTTAAAGTTCCGGTGGAAGAGTTAATCAGTAGTGATTATTTATCGGGGAGATTTGCTGATATTGATTTAAGCACCAGCACCCCGTCTCAAGCCATTGAAAGCAATTTGCTGGGATTAGTGGAAAGCCCCGAGACCACACATTTTAGTATAGTTGATATCGAAGGCAACGCTGCAGCCATTACCACCACCCTGAATGGAAGTTACGGATGCAAAGTGGTGGTAGACGGTGCAGGATTTCTGCTCAACAATGAAATGGACGATTTTAGCGCAAAACCAGGGGTGCCGAATATGTTTGGGTTAGTTGGTGGTGAAGCCAATGCTATTTTGCCCGAAAAACGGATGTTGAGCTCAATGACTCCTACCATCGTCGAAAGAGGGGATTCACTGTATATGGTGGTAGGCACACCCGGAGGCAGCACCATCATTACCTCCGTCTTTCAAACCATCTTAAACGTTATTGAACACGAAATGACTATGCAGGAAGCGGTAAATGCCAGGAAGTTCCACCACCAGTGGTTGCCGGACCAAATATCTTACGAACCAGAGGCATTGGATAGTATTACCATTTCAACATTACGTGAAATGGGGCACCACCTGGTTACCAGGCAAAGTATTGGAAGAATGGATGCAGTACTTGTTTTGGAAAATGGATGGCTGGAAGGTGCCGCCGATCATACCAGGGGTGATAACACCGCCATAGGTTACTGAACCGCACGATCTACCATGAACCTGGAGCAATTAAAATATCCCATAGGTAAACATGTCATTCCCGAACAAATCACAGTGGATGACCGGGAACGGTTTATCAGGGACCTGGAATTACTCCCCGAACAAATCAAAAGCGCGGTAATAAACCTTAATACAGAACAGCTGGATACCCCATATCGGCCTCAGGGATGGACCATAAGGCAGGTTGTACATCATTTGCCAGATAGTCATCTCAACAGTTACATAAGATTCAAATGGACGCTGACAGAGGACCAGCCATTAATAAAGGCTTATGATGAAAAATCATGGGCTGAACTTCCCGACAGTGAAAATGCACCTATAGAAATATCTCTGTCATTGCTGCAGGCAATTCATACCAGATGGGTATGGCTATTGAGGAATTTGCGCCATGAAGACTGGAACAAAAGCTTTAAACATCCGGAATCCAACAAATTGATATCCCTTGATGTAAATCTTTCGTTATATTCATGGCACGGGAAGCACCACCTTGCCCATATTCGATCACTTATAGATCGTCAAAACTGGTAGCAAACAGACAAATCAAAATAAGAATGAAAAAAGTAAACACCCTGATCACCCTATTATCGTTTCTCACCCTGGTTGTCACTGCCCAGTCAATTACGCTGGAGACTGACCAGGATCCTCTGGTGTTGAAAGTGGGAGAAACAAAACAACTGAATATAGTGCCGGTTGACGGTGATGGCAATACCCTTCCCAAAGGCATGCTGAGCTATCAGATACTAAGGCACGGTGGTTTCGTTCCAACCAGCGGCGCCCAGATAGACAGTACGGGTGTGGTTACCGGTCGTATTCCGGGAAGCTATAACCTGATCGTTTTAAGGGTAGGTCCCGATGGCAATGGATTTGCAAAAAGATACATCAATGTGCAGGTAAACCCCCTGGCCACCGCCAAAGTCGAACTGCTCAATATTCCTGAAGAAATATACAGCGGAACCAGTATACCTTTGTCCATTAAGGTTTCGGACCAGTCCGGTGCCGAGATCCCAAATGCCAAGCTTTCAATAAAATCTTCCGATCCCTCGGTGGCCAGCATCGATGCACTGAACAACTTCTTTGCTGAAAGTCCCGGTAACGGTAGTTTGATCGTTTCATCAGGTGGAGTGACTAATACTGTTTCTTTTAAGGTGCTAAAAAATCCAGTGGAAAAACTGGTCATTGATTCCCCAACGACCAGGGCCAGAACCGGAGATGTGCTCAGGTTTCAGGCCACCGGGTTTGACAAAAACGGTAAACCCACCACAGTGCCTATATCTTATACGGTCAGTGCCAAATTATATGAATATGGTGCCGGAGCATCTGCTATTATTACGGATGAGGGGAAATTCGTAGCTGAAAAGCCCGGAACCTATACTATTTTTGCCACCTGTGGCAAGGTTACCACCACCGCCTATGTAGAAATTGAACCCAGGAATATTGAAAGGAGCATTGAGTTGGTGGGCCAGGGACTGGTCAGTAACAAGCACACCTCCGACCTGTGGGTATGGGAAGGCATTGATGGCAGGGATTATTGTGTTACCGGAACCTGGGGTGCAGATGGTTATGCCTATTTCTGGGATGTAACAAACCCAGGCAATATCAAACGCATCGACAGTGTTCAGGTAGACGCCCGCACGGTAAATGATGTCAAGGTATCCGAGGACGGCTCAATTTGTGTAATCAGTCGTGAAGGTGCTTCCAACCGCAGAAACGGGATTGTTATACTGGATGTAAAAAACCCAGCCGATGTAAAGATTATCTCCACTTTTGATAAGGAGTTAACAGGAGGCGTTCATAACCTGTTCATATACAAGGATCATGTCTATGCTTTAAGCAACGGGCAGCGGTATGATGTCATCAATATCGAAGATCCTGCCAACCCCTATAAAGTCAGTAAGTTTCAAGTGGACAACCCGGCCAGGGCTATCCACGATGTTTGGATCGAAGATGGCATAGCCTACTCATCGAACTGGAGCGATGGAGTGGTAATGGTAGATGTAGGTAATGGCATGGCAAATGGGACTCCGGAAAACCCGGTGGAAATTGCCCGGTCAAAAGTGCAAGGTGATGCCAACCATGCGGCATTTCCCTACAAGAGCAAAACCACCGGAAAGTTTTATGTTATTGCAGGTGATGAAATATTTCCATTGACATTCACTCCCGGTACGGTTACCATACCTGCTGGTTATCTGCATTTCATTGATTTTACGGATCTTAACAATCCCAAAGAAGTTGCCCGTTATGAACTTCCGGAGGCAGGTTCTCACAATTTTTGGGTGGAAGACGATCTGTTATATGTGGCTTACTACAATGGAGGGCTTCGGGTAATAGACCTCTCGGGAGATCTTTTGGGTGACCTGTACAAACAAGGTCGGGAAATAGCCCACTTCTTGCCGCTTGACCCTAATGCGTATGTTCCTAACGCCGCTATGACCTGGGGAGCACAACCACATAAGGGACACATCTTTATGTCGGATCACAACAGTGGGCTCTGGTCGGTTAAACTTTCAGGTGAAGCTCCTGAAGGAACCAGACTGGAAGCAAAGTAATCAGGCCTTCAAGGCCTCGACTTCCAATTTCAGCGCTTCCACTGCTTTAAGCAGTTGATCCAGGTTGCTCTTCTGTTCCGCCCCTGCATTGCTCAGGTGGCAATAGTAAGCCCATGCTTCGTCTACTTCATCCATGGCAATGGCATAAGGCTCATATACGGGATTGTCTGAAAGCAAGATGAGCTGCCCCTTGGACTTAACCTTATTAACTACTCTTTTGTATACTATGCCGTCATTCCTGGTAACCAGGATATAGGTGTAATTATTTCGAATTTCACGCCAGCTCTCCACAAATTGGCCAACTACAATGGTTCCCGGCTGCAGTGGCAGCATTGAATCGCCTTCAATCTCAAAGGAACGATATGTTCCGCTTCTTACACCGGGCAAACGATAACTTGGCAGTGTTTCTACAAACGAAGGATCCTGGTACCCATTCAAATATCCGGCTCTGGCTTTCACCGGGACATGAACAATATTCTCATTGCCCTGTGCATCTTCACTAATGACTAAAATTCTGGAGGGTACTGCCAGCGAAGAAACTGCCGCTAATTCCCTGCTGCCTGCCAATTTCATGGATTTGTTAACAAAATCATCAAGCTTTAGATCAAAACTTCTGGCAATTTTTAACAGCAATGCTAATCCGGGCTCACACTTACCAAGTTCATAATCCCTAATACGACTGCCATTGACTCCCAACTTTTTCCCCAGATCACTTTGTGATAACCCCTGCTGTCTCCGTAACATCCTCAGGTTCTCAGACCAGATACTCATAATTGTATATATTTTCTATATAATGTAGAATAAATCTACACTATATTTCAATAGATAGCAACCTAATATTAGTTGTAATGTATAACGGGATTATTTTTTTACGATGGTAAACTCTTTTGTTTGCTTAACAACTTCCATAAATTCCCCTGCTTGATATATTTGTACAGAAGAATTATACCCATCAATCGCATAGATTCAATCTCGAGCTGAAACGAATTGCATCGGCCCTTAAGACACCCTGCACACCTTGGGGGCGTGAAATTTTTATTGTAACGACGTCGTCATGATTGAATTGATAGCGGCCAAGGGCGATCCAGCCACTTTGGTTGTATTGGTATTTAAAATTAATTTGCATTGAATCTAATAAAGTATTGTTTTGACTGATTGCAATGTCAGCAGCATTGACACTATTGGGGTGGGTAACCCTATAGAGACTTAAGCAATATTCCCGGTTTTCGACTTTTGCTTTGTAGGTAACGTAGGCATCGGATTCCCTGGTGTAGCGGGAAATCAAATTTTTAAATCCTGGCAATACGGATTGGAACCAGGAACCATATTCCCGATAACCATCAGTGTCTTTTTTTGGTTTTTCCTTGGAAAGGTCACGCCGGTTATCAATGACTCCACTTTTTTTGATATTTCGATAAATTCTACCGTGACAATCTCTTCCATCTTTTAATTTTGTAAACTTGATGGCGTCAGCGCGAAGATAGCCTTGGTTTGCTTGATCATCCCGGGTCAGTTCAACTTTGCCTTCAGAATCGGTAAAGCTAAATTCACCCAGATGGTACCAGCCTGCTTGGTCATTATTCATACGAAAGTCTACGGTTTTGACACCGAGAGAATCATTGCCACTGAATAC